>JBAUTC010000315.1:0-2306 GCA_049582025.1 Thiomonas sp. | reverse complement strand
TCACCGCGGTGAACTCCAGGTGCTGGACCGCATCGGCCTTCTGGCCAGGGCGTGCAGCTGCTATGACCTGGACCAGCAGACCTACAACGCGTCAATGTCTGGAGCACCCCGAAGCTGCCGGCCTTGAATGTCTCGGCGTGATGAACCGGCTCAGCATGTTCGCTAACGCACAGACACCGGGATTGCACTTCGCTACCTTCGCCGCATGCTCTGGCGGCGCAGAAATGTGGCCCTAAAAACCAGGGCGAAATGAACTGGCGCCACTGCGTCACAACGGGAAGGATGGAATATGAATTGGGAACGCATCGAAGGTAATTGGAAACAGCTCAAGGGTCAGGCCAAGGAGCAGTGGGGCAAGCTCACTGACGATCAGCTGACCGAAATCGGTGGCAAACGCGACCAGCTCGCCGGGAAGATTCAGGAGTCCTATGGCATCACCAAGGACGAAGCGGAACAACAACTTGCCGCCTGGCAGAAAAGCCGGAAAGACGACCGTCCCGCGATCTGAGGATGGGGTCAAACCGGCCCTGTTCAGGCCTGAAGGAAAACGATCGAACGCGAATCTTCGCGACGGTCACTGCACACGAGGAGTGGAACCATGTCAATCGGCGGCATTCTGCTGATCATCCTGATACTGATGTTGATCGGCGCTTTTCCAAGCTGGCCCCATAGCCGCAGCTGGGGTTATTTTCCCAGCGGCATTCTGGGTTTCATTTTGGTTGTCGTGCTGATTCTCTTTCTCACAGGCCGCATGTAAACGTTCCATCGCTTTCGCGCCGTCGGCCATCAAAGATCCACCCCGTGGGCAACGTGCCCCCGGGCACTCACGGTTTGTCCAAAAGGAATTCATCATGCGATCCCACAAAGTACTTTATGCCTTCATGCTGGCAGCTTCCCTGGTCAGTTTCACGGGCTGTGCCGCGACAGCGAAGCACGACAGCACGGGCCAGTACATCGACGATACGGCGATCACCACCAAGGTGAAGACAGCCATTTTTGGTGACCCGCAGCTCAAGCTGTTCGAGATCAAGGTCGTGACCGTCAAGGGCGTGGTGCAACTCAGCGGCTCGGTCGGGACGCGTGACGAGCAGCTCAGGGCGGTTGCCGTGGCGCGCAATGTGGAAGGCGTGAAGGCCGTTGAGGACAACATGACGGTGAAGTAAGCAGACGCGCGACACCCGGCTTTTCGCAGTTTCCGCGCGAGGCTATGCAGGTCTTTGCGCCGTGGTCAAAGAGAAACGCGAGACCTTTGCGGGAGAAGCCAGGGATCTGTGCCTCAGTCAGTCCAAGCCCGGATTTGGCAAGTCAACCCGCATCCCGAGCGGTGCGTCACGCACCGTTTCTTCCATTCGAACCGAAAGGTCGCGTCATGAACATCAAACAGAGAATTCTCCCTTCGATTGCCGCAACCGCGCTGCTGCTGGCGCTGGGTGGTTGCGCCGGCATGTCGTCGCAGGACAAGAGCACCGCAATTGGTGCGGGCGTTGGCGCAGTCGGCGGTGCCGTGCTGACTGGCGGCAGTGGAATTGGCACGGTGGGCGGCGCAGCAGTCGGTGGCGTGATCGGCCATGAAGTCGCCAAATAGGCCTTCGTCACCGATAGCTGCAAGCCACCGGAGTGACGGGCGGCTTCTGGCCATTCGCGGCTGTCAGGCCGCGCCGCGGTCTGGCCTGACTGTTTGACTTGTTGAACAACCCGACCAGGAATCCCCATGACGCGCTCCATCAAACGACTTGCGACCGTGTTCGCCATCAGCCTTTTGCTGACGATGCTCTACGGATGTCAAAAACCGGAAGGCCCGGCGCAGAAGGCGGGCAAGGCCATCGACCAAGGGGTGGCGAAGACCGGCGAGCAGATCGAGAAGGCTGGAGACAGCCTTCAGAACGGGGCCAAGGGCAACCCGTAAGCGGCGTCATGGCGGGGTGCAGGCGACCCAGCAGCATGCCAAGCATGCCAGTCAGCAGATGACATGATTGCTGGACGACGCTTCAGCGAAGCGAGCAGTGGGTCGCATGCGCTTCGCGGCAATGATGCGAGGTGACTCGCCCGCCGTGACAGTGCACGCACCGGCGGCTTCCGATCCGGGTGGCCGCTTGCAGGCGGCAAAGAGCGCAAGACCTACCAACGCAAATAGTTGTTCATGCTGCCGCTTCGCATCAGCAGGCTGCGGGTCTGGCCATTATGTGTTCCCGTCACGGTGTAGCTGCCTGCCGGCAGCCTGACGTAGCACAGCGGTCCATCGGCGATAAAGCGGGTCACGATCCGGCCGCTGGATTCGATCTGGATCGGCACGTCGGCCAGATAGG
>JBAUTC010000314.1:0-7550 GCA_049582025.1 Thiomonas sp. | reverse complement strand
CCTGCGCCTGATGTTCCGCCAGCCAGCTCTCGATCAGTTGCGATGCACCCTCGATTCCCGTCAACTTGGTGGCAGAAAACAATTGCAGCGAAATGGGCGCTGTCATGCCCACCGCTTGCGCATGTTGCGCGAGCTGATCGCGCGCCGATTGCGCCGCACGCTGGCCTTCCTGCCGGTTGAGCTTGTCGGCCTTGGTCAGCAACACGTGCAGCGGTACGCTGGACGGTGCCATGAATTCGAGTAGGCTGAGGTCAGTGTCCGTCAGTCCCAGCCGGGAATCCGCCAGCAGGATCAGTCCGACCAGCGGTCCGCGCTCGGCGAGGTATTGCGCCAGAAAGAGCTGCCAGCGCTTTTTGTCGGTCTTCGCTACCGCAGCGTAGCCATAGCCCGGAAGATCAACCAGCAGTCCACTTGGCTTGTCCTTAGGACCGACGGCGAAAAAATTGATGTGCTGTGTGCGCCCCGGCGTTTTGGAGGCGAAAGCGAGCTGCCGTTGCTGGCACAAGGTGTTGATCGCGGTGGATTTGCCCGCGTTGGAGCGTCCGACGAACGCAATTTCCGGCAGCCCGGTCACGGGCAGGTTCTCCATGGAGGAACTGGTCACCATGAATCGCGCGCTGTGGAGCAGGGGGCTGAAACGCACCGGAGCCGCTGACCTGCTGGAATTCCCTATATTCGCCATGACTTATGTATCGGTAGGATGCGCCATCTTTTGAAATCAAGCTGGCTGGGCGCGGTTGACGGCTGCGTTCTTGCCGGAGTCCGTGCCGCGCGGAGCAGTGCATTGTCGCTGTTTGTCCTGCGATGGCGAATTTCTGATGGATTGCCATTCATGCCCACCACCTCGGTTGCCGTGCGCGTCGCCCTGAGTCTTTTCGGTCTGTTCCTGCTGCCTACAGCGTCGCAGGCCGCAGGAGCGCCGCTTTCGGGCGCACCCAGTGTGACAGAGTCCTCCTTTCCCGCGCCAAGCACCGCACAACTGCAGGCTGGCGCCAAGGTGGCGCAAACCTGCGCGGCCTGCCACGGCACCGGCGGCAACGCCACCTCGTCCGATTTCCCCAAACTTGCTGGGCAACATGCGGATTACATCGTCAAGCAGTTGCACGACTACCGCATCGCCAAGGGAGCCGAACACCCGGCGCGGGTCAACCCCATCATGAACGGCATGGCCGCCACGCTCACGGATGCGCAGATCCGCGATGTCGCGCTGTATTACAGCCGCCAGACTTTCAATCCCGGCGTTGCCTACGGGGATCAAAAGGATCTGAAACTCGGCAAGGCCATCTGGATGGCAGGCATTCCCGACCGGGCCGTGCCTGCCTGCGTGTCTTGCCATGGGCCCGGAGGCGCAGGCATGCCATCGCGCTATCCCCGCATCGGCGGGCAGTGGCAAGGCTATCTGCAAACCGAGTTGCAACTGTTCCGCAACGACCGCCGCACCAACAGCCCGGAAATGCACGACCTTGCTTCGCGCATGACGGATAAACAGATCAATGCCGTGGCCGAATATGCCGCTGGTTTGCGCGCGCAGTCCGAATCGCCGCGCTGAATCGCCGTCGATACGTACTGTTACTGGAACTTTCCTGCGTCGACAACGCTCTTTTACACGCGAGACCGATGTATGTCGGCGGATTCATGGCTTCAGGATGGTGATGAGTTTGGGACGTCGCGCTGCGTTGGCCCTTCCGGGAATTCCAATTGTTCAAGCGCTGTGGAAAGTCAAAATTGAGGTTTTTCTCTTTTGTTATATTGGTTTGTTGATTCATTCATGTTCCAGCGCCTGTTGTCGATAGCGTTCGTCAACCTTTCTGCGGTGCACCGCATTCTGGTTTGAGCCTTCGCGGCCCTGCCCCTTTTCCGCCGCCATTTGTCTGTTCGCATTTGCGCTGCCTAGTGTTCCGCTCCGTATGTCCGCCACACCATCTCCAGTTCCCAATACGTCTTTGAGCACCTCCGGCTGGGAATTGCAGCATGGTTCACGCGCCTGGCGTGCCTTTGTCGAGTTGCTGTCGTCGATGCGCTTTGCCATCGCCTTGCTGGTGATTGTCGCCGTGGCCAGCATCATCGGCACCGTGCTCACTCAGGGACAGCCTTATAACAACTACATCAATCAGTTCGGGCCGTTCTGGGCCGAGGTGTTCCGCAAGTTCGAGCTGTACAACGTCTATTCCTCGTGGTGGTTCTTGCTCATTCTGACCTTTCTGGTGGTGTCCACCAGCCTGTGTCTGATCCGCAATACTCCCAAGATCATCACCGACCTGAAAACCTACAAGGAAGGGGTTCGCGAGCAGAGCATGCGCCACTTCCACGAGCGTGGGGAAGCGATTTTCAGTGACAGTCGCGCTGCGACGGTGGCGCACATCACCGGTGTCATGCGGAGCCGCGGCTACAAGTTTCGCCTGCAGGAGCGCCCACCCGCTCAGGAAGGCGGGGTCAACGCCACCATGATCGCGGCCAAGACAGGCGGCATCAATCGCATCGGCTACGTGCTCGCGCATGCCGCTTTCGTGCTGATCTGCGTGGGCGCGCTGTTTGACGGCGACATGATGATCAAGGCGCAGATGTGGATGTTCGGCAAAGAGCCGCTCAAGGCCAATATGATGGTGTCGCAGGTACCCGAGGTCAACAGACTCTCGGTGCGCAACCCGACGTTCCGTGGGCACGTGCAGATCCCTGATGGTGGCGAATCCAATATGGCTGTGCTCAGCATGGGTGATGGTGTCTTGCTGCAGCCGCTGCCGTTCAATATCCACCTGAAGAAATTCAATATCGCCTTTTATTCCACCGGCATGCCCCGCCTGTTCGCCAGCGACGTGGTGATATCCGATCCGCGTACCGGCAAGAGCTTTCCCGCCAAAATCGAGGTCAATCACCCGCTGACCTACGACGGCGTCACCATCTTCCAGTCAGGCTTTGCCGATGGCGGATCGGAACTGTTCCTCAAGGCCTGGCCAATGCACGGACCCAGCCAGAAGACCTTCGATCTCACCGGGACGGTGGGCACGGATCGCCAGCTCAGCAATGGCGCACAAAAGCTGCAGGTCGAATTCAGCGAGCTGCGCATTTTCAACGTGCAGGACATGAGCCCGACACAGGTGACCGGGGCAAAGCCCAAGGAACAAACCTTCCTGTCCGGCTTCGATCGCCATCTGGGCGCGCCTGTCGCTGCGCCGGGTGAACGTCACCTGCAGAACATCGGCCCGGCTGTCGTCTACAAGGTGCGCGACGCTTCCGGCCAGGCGCATGAGTATTTCAATTACATGCTGCCGGTCGAACTCAATGGCGAGAAAGTGTTCCTCGCCGGTGAACGCGGCTCGCTCGATGCAGGCTACAAATACCTGCGCATCCCGGCGGACAGCAACGACTCCATTGATGGCTGGATGCGCTTTCGTGCCGCGCTGTTCAACCCGAAAGATCGCGAGCAGGCGGCTGCGCATTATGTGACGGCTTCACTGCCGCCCGATGCTACGGCAGAGTTGAAAAAGCAGCTCATGGTGACCGCCAGCCGTACCCTCGACATTTTTGCCGGCGAGATCCCCAGCGATCCCAAGACCGGCAAACCGGTGGTGCAGGCCGCTGGTGGTTTGCCGGCGCTGGCGCAATATCTCGAAGCCGCCGTGCCACAAGACAAACAGGAGCAGGCTTCAGGCGTCTTCGTCCGCATTCTGAACGGAACGCTGTGGCAGCTCTGGCAGATCAGCCGCGAAGGCAACGGTCAGAAGCCCGCGGCCCAAGACGCGGCGCACGAGAAGTTCTTTGACTCTGCGGTTCTTGCCTTGTCGGATACCTTCTTCTACCCGGCGCCGCTGTATCTGCAGATGACCAATTACAAGCAGGTGCAGGCCAGCATCTTCCAGGTGGCCCGAGCCCCTGGCAAGGTTGTGGTCTATACCGGTGCGGTTTTGCTGATTCTCGGTGTGTTTACCATGCTGTACATCCGTGAGCGCAGGGTCTGGTTCCTGGTGAAAGACCGGGCGGACGGTGGCAGTGATGCCGTCATGGCCATGAGCACCAACCGCCGCACTCTGGAATACAAGAAGGAATTTGAAACACTGCGCGCAGCCAGTCTGGGCGCAGCATCAAACGACCCGACGAATGCACACACGTCGGACACTGCCTCGACCTGAATAGGGACCCGCCATGGAACTTGCCAGCAAATCCCATAGCTTGCCACTGAACTCAACAAGTTCGGAACCCCCGCGCCAGAACGGCATCGGTGCATATCTGCGCCGACGTTCCGTCTATGACTGGATTTTTCTGCTGCTCATCGTGGGCGGTGATGCGTATGTGCTGAGCCAGTATGGCCAGAACATGGGCTATTACGTCAAGCTCATTTTCCTCGGAGCGACCACTACGCTAATGTTCCTCGGCTGGGGCTGGACAGCCATCAAGAATCTGGCCATTGCCGTGGCAGGGTTGTCGCTGTTTGCTATCTGGCTCTACCAGGCGCCGGATGGCCATGCCGTGCTTGCGCGTAGTGAGCAGGTGTTCTTCCTCAAATATTTCCTGGCCAGTCAGTCCGCCATTCTGTGGATGGCATTCCTGCTGTTCCTGAGCACGGCGGCTTACTGGTTCGGCATGTTCACCGGCCCATCGCAAAACACGGCGGCAGGCATGGCGCTGGCCACGGGCGGAGGCACAATTGCCGGCGGCGGCGACGGAGTGGTACGTGATGCCAAGGGCTGGCAGTCCAACTTTGCGCAGTATTTCGGTTCGCGTCTGGCCTGGGTGGGCATCACCATGGCGCTGGTCGGCACCATGATGCGTTGGTACGAGAGTTATCAGATCGGGGCGGACATCGGACACATTCCCCTGTCCAACCTGTACGAAGTGTTTGTCCTGTTCTCTTGGCTGACCACCATCCTTTACCTGTATTTCGAGCAGAAATACAAGACCCGCAGCATGGGCGCTTTTGCCATGCTGGTGGTGAGCGCGGCAGTCGGTTTCCTGCTCTGGTACAGCATGGTGCAGAACGCCTATGAAATCCAGCCGCTGGTGCCCGCGCTGCAAAGCTGGTGGATGAAACTCCACGTTCCAGCCAACTTCATCGGCTATGGCACCTTTGCCATCGCGGCCATGGTCGGTTTCGCTTACCTCATCAAGACCCACGCCAACGAGACTTCGTGGTGGAAGCTCACCCCGCTGTGGCTGATCGGTTTTGTCATGTTCTTCGAACCGCTGGTGTTCCGCCAAGGCGGCATCTCCGAGTACTGGGGCGTGTTCGCGGGCGTGTCCGCCTTGATTGTCGGCGGCATTCTTTACGGTCGGCAGCGCATTGCCTCGCACCTGCCTTCGCTCGAAGTGATGGACGATGTGATGTACAAGTCCATCGCCATCGGCTTCACGTTCTTCACCATCGCCACCATCCTCGGCGCTCTGTGGGCCGCGGAAGCCTGGGGCGGCTACTGGAGTTGGGACCCGAAGGAAACCTGGGCGCTGATCGTGTGGCTGAACTATGCCGCATGGCTGCACATGCGCCTCATCAAGGGATTGCGTGGCCAGGTCGCCGCTTGGTGGGCGCTGACCGGTCTGCTGGTCACGACCTTTGCTTTCCTCGGTGTGAACATGTTCCTGTCCGGCCTGCATTCCTACGGCAAGCTGTGATCTCTGTTTGATCCCATGAAAAAGGCCCTTCGGGGCCTTTTTCATGGGCTGAATTCCCTGCCGTGAAGCGGGAATGGCGTTGCGCTGTAAGGTTTCGCACATTGCTGCGACAAACATTCAATGCGGGAAGCACTTCGGAGCAATCGCAGTCGATCGAGGCGGATGGGCAAAGCTGCCCACCCGATTTTTCAGGAGCAGCCATGAGCAAGCGTCAGGATCAAGGATTCGAGCATCCGACTACGTCGGACATCACGCCCAAAGCGGTGTACAAAGATCGCCGCCACTTTCTCGCGGCCGCGGGCGTAGGCGCTGCGGCAGGCGTGGCGGCACTGACAGCGCGGCATGCGGAGGCATTGCCGCCGGTCCAGGGCATTCCGGCGCCAGGAAAGCTGGCCGTGCTGGCGGCGCAAAAAAACGCTGCGCTATCAACGTCACAGACACCGACGCCGTACAAGGACGTCACGACGTACAACAACTTCTACGAGTTTGGCACCAGCAAGAGCGATCCGTCGCAACACGCCGGGAGCCTGACGACACGGCCCTGGACTGTGGTGGTGGAAGGCGAGGTCCACAAACCGCGTACCTTTAGCATCGACGATCTGCTCAAGCTTGCGCCGATGGAGGAACGCATCTACCGTCATCGGTGCGTCGAAGGCTGGGCCATGGTGGTGCCTTGGCTGGGCTACTCGCTGTCGCACCTGCTCAAGGCTGTCGAGCCCACGAGCAACGCCAAGTATGTGGAATACATCACTTTGCTCGACCCGGCGGAAATGCCTGGCCAAAATGACCCCGTCCTCCAATGGCCCTACCTGGAGGGCCTGCGCCTGGATGAGGCGATGCATCCGCTCACGCTGTTGACATTTGGTTTGTACGGCGAGGTGCTGCCCAATCAGGACGGCGCACCCATGCGTATGGTCATTCCATGGAAGTACGGTTTCAAGGGAGGCAAATCGATTGTCAAGATACGTCTTGTCGAGAAGCAGCCGGTGACCTCGTGGATGCGCGCCGTACCGCAGTGGTACGGCTTTTATTCGAACGTCAATCCCGACGTCAGCCCGCAGAACTGGAGCCAGGCGAATGAGCGCATGATCGGACAGGGTGGCACATTCGGCGGTTTGTTCGCGCCGCGTGTTCCCACGCAACTGTTCAACGGCTACGGCGCGCAGGTTGCCAGCCTGTATCAGGGCATGAACCTGCGCAAATTCTTCTGAATGCCATGAACGCGCCCACGTTGTCGCTCGCGCGCCGCGCCTTGCGGGGCAAAGCCGTCAAACCGCTGCTGTTCGCGTTGTGTCTGCTGCCGTTTGCAAGCCTGTTCTGGCACGGCTGGACAAACGATCTCGGGCCGAACCCCGAGCAGACCGTGATCTGGACAACCGGCCTGTGGGCGCTGCGGCTGTTGCTGCTCACCTTGACGGTCACACCGCTGCGCAAGCTCACCGGCTGGGCGGAACTGGCGCGGTTCCGGCGCATGTTCGGGCTGTTCGTGTATTTCTACGCAGCGCTGCATTTCACTGCGTGGCTGGGACTGGTCAATGGGTTCAGCGTGGACATGGCGTTGCGTGACATCGCCAAACATCCGTTCGTGCTGGCGGGGATGACGGCGCTGGCGTTGATGACTCCGCTTGCGCTCACTTCCACCAACGGCATGATCAAGCGTCTCGGCGCGAAGCGCTGGCAGCGGCTGCACCGTCTGGTGTATGTGGTCGGCGCCGTGGCGGTGTTCCACTTCTGGTGGGGCAAGCTGGCCAAGAACAACACCGCCAGCCCCACCGTCTATGCCATCATTCTCGCCGTGATATTGGGGTTGCGGCTCTGGTGGGTGTGGCGCGCGGCGCAGAGCCGCAAGGAGCAGACGCGTCTGGCGCAGGCTGCGTCGGATCAGGGCAGCAGTCGTTCGCTGGCGTAGAGTTGCTCTGTGGCTTCACGTGGGCGGATCAAGAACG
>JBAUTC010000313.1:0-1860 GCA_049582025.1 Thiomonas sp. | reverse complement strand
GGCGTGCCGGTCACGCTGATCGACGCGCGTGCCTGCACCGACCGCGACCACGCCGCGGGCGTGGCGGCGGCCATGCTGGCACCCTATGCCGAGCTGGTGGTCAGCGACGCCCATCTGTTCGCCCTGGGCGAAGACTCACTGGCGCTGTGGCCGCACTGGCTGGCCGAGATCAAGGCGCAGACCGGCGAGGACGTGGACTTCCGCCACGAGGGCTCGCTTGTGGTCGCGCACGCGCCGGACCATGCCGGGCTTTCGCACTACGCCGACCTGATCCGTTACCGTCTGCCCGCGACCAGACGCGACGCCGTGCGCAGCCTGGACGGGCAGGGCATCGCTGCGTTCGAGCCCGAATTCGCCGGGCGCTTTGCCCGCGGTCTATTCCTTCCGCAGGAGGGCCAGCTCGACAACGACCAATTGCTGGGCGCGCTGCAAGACGCCATCCTGCTCGCCATGACGCGCGTGGGCGGGCAGTGGCTGGAGCGCACCACCGTGGACTGCGTGGGCGCCCACACCGTGCACACCACGGACGGTGTGGAGGTGCAGGCCGACGCGGTGGTGGACTGCCGCGGAGTGGCGGCCGACTGGCCCGGTGTGCGCGGAGTGCGTGGCGAGGTGCTCACCGTGTCGTGTCCCGCGGTCAGTCTGCGCCGTCCGGTACGGCTGATTCACCCGCGCTACATGCTCTACATCGTGCCGCGCAGCGGCGGGCGTTTTGTCATCGGCGCGACCGAACTGGAATCGCAAGACAGCGGGCCGATCACCGTGCGGTCCATGCTCGAACTCGCCAGTGCGCTCTACAGCGTGCATCCGGCGTTCGGCGAAGGCCGCATCATCCGCACGGCCACCAGTCTGCGCCCGGCCACCGACGACCATCAGCCGGTGTGGGCGCAGCGCGATGGCGTGTGGCATCTCAACGGGCTGTACCGCCACGGTTTTCTCGTGGCGCCGGCCATGGTGCAGCGCGCGGAACGCGACCTCCTGGCGCTGCTGGCGCCATCTCATGCCATGTCTCTGGAGACGGTGCAATGAACGCCAATCTGTCTGGCGCGACAACGTGCTTCACCTTGCAACTCAACGGCGACGTAGTGCAAACCGCCAGCGGCACGCTGGCCGAGCTGCTGGCCGAGCGCGGTTATGACACCGCGCGGGCCATGGCCTGCGCCGTCAACCAAAACTTCGTGCCCCGCGCAAGCTGGGCGGAGCACATTCTGCAATCGGGTGACACGGTCGAAGTGGTCAGCCCCGTGGTGGGAGGATGAGATGAACCTGAACGCTGCGACTCTGCAAGCGGCATCGACCGAACCGGCAGTCGACGCGTCAGGCAGCGGCTCGGCGCTGCTGACCCAGCCCGACCTGCTGCAGGTTGGCGGCGCCAGCCTGCACAGCCGCCTGTTTCTCGGCACCGCGCGCTATCCGGCGCCCAGTGTGCTGGCCGATGCGGTGCAGGCGGCGAAGGTGGATGTGCTCACGGTTTCTCTGCGCCGTCTCGCGCCCGAAACCCAGTCCGGCCAGGCCTGGTGGCAGCGCATCCGTGCGCTCGGGCGGCATCTGCTGCCCAACACGGCCGGTTGCCATTCGGCGGACGAGGCCATCACCATCGCGCACATGGCGCGCGAGATTTTCGGCACGCACTGGATCAAGCTCGAAGTCATCGGCGATGACTACACCCTGCAGCCCGATCCGTGGGACACGGTGTCGGCGGCGCAAACCTTAGTGCGCGAGGGTTTCGCCGTGTTTGCCTACACCACCGACGATCTGGTGACCGCGCTCAAGCTGCGCGACGCTGGCGTGTCCGCGATCATGCCCTGGGCCGCGCCCATCGGCACCGGCGCGGGTCCGCGCAACCTGCCGGCGTTGCGC
>JBAUTC010000312.1:0-3423 GCA_049582025.1 Thiomonas sp. | reverse complement strand
CTGGAGAAGTTGAAACTCAGCGCTGCGGGCATGCCACTCTCGTCGAGCGACTGTTGGAGGTACTGGTGATTCGGCTGCTGCGCATGTCGATCGAGATGCGGACGGTGGACGCCGGTCTAATCGCCGGCCTTGCGGAACCACGACTGGCTAAGGCACTGACGGCCATGCATGCGTCGCCTGAGGCGCAGTGGGACCTCGATCATCTCGCTGCCATCGCCGGGATGTCGCGCTCGCGCTTCGCGGGAGTGTTCGCCGACGTCATGGGGATGCCCGCCGGGGAGTATCTCAGGGCATGGCGCATCGGCCTTGGAAAGCGCATGCTGCGGGCGGGCCGCCCCGTCAAGGCCGTGGCAACAGACGTTGGCTACGGCAGCGCGATGGCATTCAGCAGGGCTTTCAGTCAGGTCGTCGGAACAAGTCCCCGGCAATGGCTGTTGGCCAATGTGGCCTGACTGCCAACGGCCCGACTCCGACTCGTACTCGTTGTTCGCATTGGCTGTGTGCAAGGATGGACGGACCCAAGGCAATCACAGGTGTGCGCGCCGACGCCGATTTGAACCATGCGCCATATTTCCGGTAAGCCAGTTGGACCGCGCAGAAATTCACCCCTGAAGCCGCGCACAGCTCGTTCACCATGGCTCAGTCGCCGATCAGCATCTGGCTCAAATCGGCGCCGGCGCCCACAGATCGAGATCAGAGCAGCCCACCCCTCCCCGCTTTGGCTCCCAAACTGAGAAGCACGAGCTCTTCCATCGGGCCGAGGCCGCTGCCCCTCCGCCATCTGCCGCATCGCCTCACGGATCCGCGGATCGGCGGTCGGTGATGGTGCGTGGATCTGGACATGCGCGTCCTGAATCGACATGCATCGCGACATTGACATAGCCATCCCATTAAATAACAATGATTCGCATTACGTAAATGAGGAGTACGAATGCGAGTCAACCGGTGGATCCGGACCTTTGCATGGATGGGTGGCTTGATGCTCGGAGCGCAGGCGCAGGCTCAGTCATGGCTGGTACAGCCTTGCGACGTGGACGACTACATCACCAAGGCCATCGGTATCGAGGAACCCTGGCTGGAAAACGCAGCCTACCTCTTTGCCCAGGCCAGCACCAATGGCTCCCCACGGTCGTTGACGCTTTCTCCCGAGATCGAGGGCCAGTTCAGTGAGCGGGTGGGCATGGAACTTGACCTCCCCGCGTATACCGCAAACACGCCTCTCGGGAGTGGCCAGAGTGCCTTTGGCCCAGTCGCGGCTGGGCTGAAGTTGGCCGCCTTGCATACTTGCAATCTGACTGAAGGTCGCGCCAGCCTGCTGACGGCAGAGGTGGAAGGCCAGTATTGGGCCAATCCGCGCCCGCGCGTGCTGCAAGGCCAAGGCAATGCGGTCACTGCACAGGTGATGTGGGCGCAGCTCTGGTATCCCTGGTTCACCCAGGGGGAGGCTGGCTATACCCAACGCATCGGGACGGGCATCACCAGCGGCTGGTTCGTCAATACGAGCGTAGGACATGCCATAGGGGCCGCCTATGCTGCGCAACTAGAGGTGGAAGTCGACAACCAGTTGACGCTGGACAACGGGGAGCGGGGATTGGAGGGAAGTGTGATGCCTCAGTTTGCCTACCACCTCACGCAACAGTGGCTGCTGGCCGTCGGTGAGCAGGCCTCTTTCCAACAAGGCACATCGCATCCGCAATGGTCAACTTGGTTGATGACCGAACGGGATTTCTAACAGGCCTTGAACCCGCGCGACTATTGGCTGCCATCAGATTGTTCGCCCGTTCACGCGCATGCGCCCGCAGCCTTCCGATGCCTCGTGGTTTTAGGGTCCCTTCAAGTCTGACGGGGAATGCTGAAGAGGCATCAGTGCCCCCTCACGACCCACTCCGGACTCTCGCGATGCCAAGCGGCCGACGTTCAACACACGACTTGGGCAATATCTGTAGCAGAAGACTGGCTGATCGCGTCACCCGTCAAGCTCAGTGTTGACCACGAAGTCGTCAGGCACCGCCGGCCCCCAGACGTAAAGGGAGTCTTCCCCAGGGTGATCTGCCGCGGGCCAATCCGCTCCCGCCGCGATGAAGTCGATATCGTAGGAATACTCGGCGTAGCTACCCCACGGGTCCTTCACGTAGCGAAAGTAGTTCGAACCGAGCACGTGCCGGCCGACACCCCACCCATCGCAGTATCCAGCCGCCGTCATCTGTTCCATGCCGAGGCCCACTGCGTCGATTGATGGCACGCACCAGCTCGAGTGATGCAGGCCCGGGCCCGCCGACTTCGCCAGGGCGATCAGATGGTGGTCGCTACCGTGCGGCGTGGGCAGGAAAGCGATATCAGACCCCGAGCGGTCCGACAGGCTCAGCCCCAAGCCATTGGCGAAAAATTCGAGCGCCTGGTCTACGTCACGGGTGAACAGCAGGATGTGCGAGAGGTAGAGCGGATGCACTTTGCGCACCTTGCTTCGCGCAGGCGAGCGGCCGACGACCGGGTTTCCTGGGCCAGTGGCGGGCGCGAACTCACGAGGAGCCGGCCGCGAAGGCGAGCATTTCGCAGCCGGGCGGACCTGCACGGGCAGGCCATCCGGCGATAGAACCCAGATTCCACCCTCATTCGCGCCTGCCGCCGGCGACGCCTCGCGCGCGCCTATCCGCACAAGCTGTCGACTCAACGTCGCCAGGTCCTCTTCGTTCGCGCCCATGCTCAGCCACAGCAGCCTCTTGCGCGGGACGCCGCCAAACACTCGCGCCCAACGATGCGGATGATTCACGGTGTATAAGCCGAGCGCGTCACCTTCGCGTCTGACATCGAGTCCGAAGCTTTCGTAGAAGCGTGAGGCTTCTTCGAGATCCGGGACGCCAATCGAGAATTCATCGATCGAGTGAACTGCGGCCTTGGTCTGTGGCTGGGACATGGCTTTTCGTCCTCAGGGTTCCATTTCGACGGTGTTCTGCAATCTATCGGGCTTGTCCAGCCCTCCGGAAGTGCAGCGAATCCACCTCAATGAAGTTGACCGAGGCATAGTCGATGTCCATCTCAATTTTGTCAATGGGGCAGGTATACCCCCCAATTTGATCCAACAAGTCCTTGGGGTAGTGAAAGTAGTTGGCGCCGTGCCCCGCGTGAGCCACCATGCCGGACTTGTGCTGAACCGCCTGCAACCCCAACCTGGTAAGAGACAGCATGGACTCTTACCGATTCTGCCGATTCATGGCCCAGTCGGTACATTGCCCTGAACTGGCTCAATAGGGCGTTGCCGCTGACGCCGGAGTGAGCTCGAATCAGTTGCCAACTGTGATGCGCCGCGCTGGTCGGTCTTGTCGCGTAGAGGCTGTCAAGGTGACAACCTTGCCGCAATGGATCGCGCCACGATTGCGCCCCCTGCTCTTCCTATCGATGCAAGCATGCATCCATCGCCACGTC
>JBAUTC010000311.1:0-9249 GCA_049582025.1 Thiomonas sp. | reverse complement strand
CGGCTGGGGTTTCTCCACCCCATCAACGACAAGCCGCTGGACTGCTTCGCTCCCATTCCCGCCGACATCGCCAGCTTCTGGGAAGAGTGCGGTGGCGAACCACAGGAGATCGACCCCAGGCGCTGGTGACAGCAGCGCGGCGTCTCGATGCGGCGTCCCGCTACATACCTGGCCGTCGGGCTTGTCGCTTGTCATTTCACCTACAGTCTGGCTTCATGAAACACACGCCAACCCTGCTGGATTTCTTCCCCTCCACCCTTGCGCCCGACCCCTGCGCGGCGCCCTGGGTGCAGGTGTCATGGCCAGACAATCCCCGGGTTCACGCGGTCTTCACCAGCTGTGCCGGCGGCGTGAGCTCCGGGGCCTACACCTGCGCGCAGACCGAGACGGGGAATGGCATGAACCTGGGCAAGCACGTCGGAGACGTACCAGGCGCCGTCGCGCAGAACCGTCAGCTTCTGCAGCAGGCGCTGGATGGCGCGCAGCCGCACTTTCTGCAACAGGTGCACGGGGTCGAGGTTGCCGACCTCGACCTGCTCGAAGCTGACCAGCCTGAGCCAACCGCCGACGCCGCCTGCACCACGCTGCGCGGTCGGGTCGCGACGGTGCTGGTTGCCGATTGCCTCCCTGTGCTGTTTGCGGCGCCCGGCGGCAAGGCAGTTGCTGCCGCACATGCCGGCTGGCGCGGCTTGGCGGGCGGAGTGCTCGAAGCGACCCTGCAAACGGTCTGTGCGCGGGCCGGATGCCCCGTGTGGGAGGTGCAGGCGGTGTTTGGTCCCGCCATCGGCCCGCAGGCGTTCGAGGTGGGCGAGGAGGTGCGGGCGGCGTTTGTCACCCGGAATCCATCCACGGCGCTCGCATTTGCGTCCGGTGCTCCAGGCAAATGGTGGGCGGACCTCTGGCAACTCGCCCGCATGCGGCTTCAGAGCGCGGGCATGCGCGTGGAACTGGTCGCCGGGGGCGGTCTTTGTACATTCAGCAATCCGCAGCGCTACTTTTCCTACCGAAGACGGGCGGTGACGGGGCGACAGGCGGGGTGCATCTGGGTGGACTGAACGTCCAGATGGCGGGATGTCCCGTTGACACCGTCACATCGCTGCTCAAGAATGCCATGTACCGCACCCTTTGTTCGGGTGCCCGGTACCCATAACATCCCCCGCCTCAGCTCCCCCATGGATTCCACCAAGTCGACCGACTCCAAGACGCCGCCGCTATTCAATATGGGGCAGGCAGCCCCCTGGGCCGATTGGTCGCAGACGTGGTCATCCATGCTGCGAAGCGCATCCAGCGAGGCGCAACCCGCTACGCTGCCGGGCCTGCCGCAGATCCATATTGACCCGGTCCGGGTGCAAGTCCTGCAGCAGCGCTATCTCGATGAATTCCGGCAGCTGTGGGGAACTCTTCTGGCGCAAGACACGGCAAGTGCTGCCGAGCCGATTGGAAACGACCGGCGTTTTTCCGCCGGTGCCTGGGGTGAAAACCGCATTTCCAGCTACACGGCCGGGCTGTACCTGTTGGGCGCGCGTGCCTTGTTCGATCTTGCCGACAGCGTGCAGGCCGATGAATCCACGCGGCAGAAGCTGCGTTTTGCCGTGCAGCAGTGGGTGGATGCCGCAGCGCCCTCCAACTTTCTGCCGCTCAACCCCGAGGCCCTGAGCAAGGCGGTGCAGACGCAGGGCGAGAGCCTGCGCACTGGGGTGGACAACTGGCTCAGGGATCTGAAGCAGGGCCGCATGACCCAGACCGACGAATCGGTGTTCGAAGTCGGCCGCAATGTGGCGACCACGGCGGGGTACGTGGTGTTCGAGAACGATCTGTTCCAGCTCATTGAATACACGCCGCTCACCGGCAGGGTACACGCCCGGCCTTTGCTGTTCGTGCCGCCGTCGATCAACAAGTACTACATCCTCGATCTGCAGCCGGACAATTCGCTGGTGCGGTTTGCGGTGGAACAGGGGCATCGCACCTTCGTCGTCTCATGGCGCAACCCCGACGCCAGCATGGGCAAGCTGACCTGGGACGACTATGTCGAAGACGGGGTGATCCGTGCCATGGACGTAGTGCGCGACATCGCGGCTGGCCGCAGCGAAGGCACGATCAACACCCTGGGCTTCTGCGTGGGCGGCACGCTGCTGGCGAATGCGCTGGCCGTGCTGCAGGCACGCGGGAATCAGTTCGCACAAAGCGCCACGCTGCTGACCACGATGGTGGACTTTACGGATACGGGCATCCTGAGCGTGTATGTAGACGAGGCCTCGGTGGCGTTGCGCGAGGCGACCCTTGGTCAGGGCGGTCTGATGACTGGACGCGAATTGGCCTCCGCCTTCTCCAGCCTGCGGCCCAACGATCTGGTGTGGAACTACGTCGTTGGCAATTACCTCAAGGGTGAAACTCCGCCCCCATTCGATCTGCTGTACTGGAATTCGGACTCGACCAATTTGCCTGGGCCGCTGTTTGCCTGGTATTTGCGCAACACCTATCTCGAAAACAAGATGCGCCACCCCGGTGCGCTGACCGTTGCGGGAGTGCCGCTGGATCTGCATGCCGTGAAGCTGCCGACCTATGTCTACGCCTCGCGCGAAGACCACATCGTTCCCTGGAAGACGGCATATGAGACCACGCAGATTCTCGGCGGGCCGATGCGTTTCGTGCTGGGCGCTTCCGGGCACATCGCCGGCGTCATCAATCCGGCCAAGCGTAACAAACGCAACCATTGGGTCGCCCCGGCCGGGCAGCGCAAGCTGCCCACAAGCGCGCAGGCCTGGTTCGACGCGGCGCAGGAGCATCCGGGAAGCTGGTGGACCGATTGGGCGCAATGGCTGGCAAGACAGGCAGGTCCCGAAATCGCCGCCCCGAAAAAGCCCGGCAATGTACGCTTCAAGCCTATCGAGCCCGCACCCGGGCGTTATGTGAAGGTGCGCGCCTGAAGTTGGCCAACACGCGCCTATGTGGCTGATCAATTCAAACTATTTTTTTCTATGAGGGAAACGCGTTATGACTGACATCGTCATTGTTTCCGCCGTGCGCACGGCGGTGGGTAAGTTCGGCGGTTCGCTGGCCAAGGTGTCGGCGGTCGATCTGGGGGCCTTGGTCATCAAGGAGGCCGTGGCGCGGGCCAAGCTCGATCCGGCGCAGGTGTCGGAGGTCATCTTCGGCCAGGTGCTGCAGGCGGGCTGCGGGCAGAATGCCGCACGCCAAGCCAGTATCAAGGCCGGGCTACCCGACATGGTGCCGGGCATGACCATCAACAAGGTGTGCGGTTCGGGGCTCAAATCGGTGATGCTGGCTGCGCAGGCCATCCGCGACGGCGACGCTGATATCGTGGTGGCCGGCGGGCAGGAGAACATGAGTGCCTCGCCGCATGTGCTGCCCGGCTCGCGGGACGGCCAGCGCATGGGCGACTGGAAGCTGATCGACACCATGATCGTCGATGGACTGTGGGATGCGTTCAACCAGTACCACATGGGCACCACTGCGGAGAACGTGGCGAAGAAGTACGGCGTCACCCGCGAGATGCAGGATGCCTTTGCCGCCGCAAGCCAGAACAAGGCCGAAGCTGCGCAGAAGGCCGGGCGATTTGCAGACGAGATCGTGCCGGTGATGCTGCCGCAACGGAAAGGCGACCCGATCGCTTTCGCGACCGACGAATTCGTGCGCCACGGCGTGACCGCCGACAGCTTGGGCGGGCTGCGCCCCGCTTTTGACAAATCAGGCACGGTCACGGCCGGCAATGCTTCCGGCCTCAATGATGGCGCGGCGGCGGTGGTGGTCATGTCGGCAAAGCGCGCGGACGAACTCGGACTCAAGCCGCTGGCGACCATCCGAGCCTATGCCAACGCCGGGCTCGATCCTGCCTATATGGGCATGGGGCCGGTACCCTCGTCCACGCGCTGCCTGTCGCGTGCCGGTTGGTCGCCGCAAGACCTCGATCTGATGGAGATCAACGAGGCCTTTGCTGCACAGGCCATCGCGGTGAATCAGCAAATGGGTTGGGATACGAGCAAGGTCAACGTCAATGGAGGAGCGATTGCCATCGGCCATCCCATCGGCGCCAGCGGTTGCCGCATTCTGGTGACTCTGCTGCATGAAATGAACAAGCGCGACGCGAAGAAGGGTCTGGCTTCGCTGTGTATCGGCGGCGGCATGGGCGTTGCGATGGCGCTGGAGCGCTGAGCGAAGTTTTGAACGACACTGAATCCAACTCGAGGAGAACAAGATGAGCAAGAAGGTGGCTTACGTCACGGGCGGCATGGGTGGTATCGGTACTGGCATCTGCAAGCGTCTGTGCGAGGCAGGGCATAAGGTCATTGCAGGCTGCGGGCCGAACTCCAGCCGCAAGGATGGCTGGCTCGAAGCCATGCGGGGGCAGGGCTTCGACGTGTATGCATCCGAGGGGAATGTCGCCGATTGGAGCTCCACCGAGGCGGCATTCAAGAAGGTGTTCGCCGAGCATGGACAGGTGGATATCCTGGTGAACAATGCCGGCATCACGCGTGATGCCGTGCTGCGCAAAATGACCTACGAAGACTGGGATCTGGTGCTGCGCACCAATCTGTATTCCATGTTCAACGTGACCAAGCAGGTGATCGACGGCATGGTGGAGCGCGGATGGGGCCGCATCATCAACATTGCGTCCGTGAACGGCGAGAAGGGTCAGTTCGGCCAGACCAATTACGCTGCGGCGAAGGCGGGGATGCACGGCTTTTCCATGTCGCTCGCGCTGGAAGTCGCGTCCAAGGGGGTGACGGTCAACACGGTGTCGCCGGGCTACATACTGACCGACATGGTCAAGGCCGTGCGCCAGGACGTACTCGACAAGATCGTGTCCTCCATTCCGGTCAAGCGACTGGGAACGCCCGAGGAAATTGCATCCATCGTGGTCTGGCTTGCGAGCGAAGACGCCGGGTTCACCACTGGAGCCGAGTTCTCGTGCAATGGTGGGCTGCACATGAGTTGAGAAGGCGGGTTTGCGAGGTGCGGGGAAGTATCTGTGGTGTTGGCCGACGGTTATGGTTCAATCGCTGCAAGAATCCTGCCTGCACCCTTTTCTTCTGACCGGATCACCAAGCCATGCCCAAGCCCGATTCTTTACAGCGCATCATCAAGAAGTACCCCAATCGCCGCCTGTATGACAGCGAGGCCAGCGCCTACATCACTCTGAGCGATGTGAAGCAACTGGTCATGGACGGGGCGTCTTTTGTGGTGCAGGACGCAAAGTCCGGTGAAGATCTCACCCGCAGCATCCTGCTGCAGATCATTCTCGAAGAAGAGAGCGGTGGAGTTCCCATGTTCAGCACAGTGATGCTCGAACAGATCATCCGCTTTTACGGCCATGCCATGCAGGGCATGATGGGCAGCTATCTGGAAAAGAACGTGCAGGCGTTCATCGATATCCAGAGCAAGTTGTCGGAGCAGTCTCGCGGCGTGTATGACACCACAGCGCTCAACCCCGAAGCGTGGACCCAGTTCCTGAATGTGCAAAGTCCCATGTTGCAGAACATGATGGGCAACTATCTCGAACAGAGTAAGAACCTCTACATGCAGATGCAGGAACAGATGCAGGAGCAGGCCAAGCAGATGCTGGGCGCGTTCCAGCCCCCGGCGAAAAAGTAAGGAGAGGTGTGGGGCTGAACGGGGAGGTGACCCTTCAGCGACAATTCGGGGATGGAACAACATCTCACTCCCCCTCCGACTTTGGCTGCAGCACCAAAGATCGGGTTTGTATCGCTGGGCTGCCCCAAGGCGCTGGTCGATTCGGAGCGCATCCTGACCGAACTGCGTGCGCAGGGCTACGACACCTCCAAGAGCTACGCCGGCGCCGATCTTGTGATCGTGAACACCTGCGGCTTCATCGATGCCGCGGTGCAGGAAAGCCTGGATGCCATTGGAGAGGCGTTGGCAGAGAATGGCAAGGTCATCGTGACCGGTTGTCTGGGTGCGCGCAGCGATGTTGCCACTGGCAACAATCTGGTGCGCGAAGTGCATCCAAAAGTGCTGGCCGTGACCGGCCCGCACGCCACCGACGAGGTTCTGCATCATGTTCACGCGGCACTGCCCAAGCCGCATGATCCATTCGTCGATCTGGTGCCACCTGCTGGCATCAAACTCACGCCGAAGCATTACGCCTATCTCAAAATCAGCGAGGGCTGCAACCATCGCTGCACCTTCTGCATCATCCCCGCGATGCGCGGCGATCTGGTCTCGCGTCCGATTGGGGACGTGCTAAACGAGGCGCGCGCCCTGTTCGCCTCGGGGGTGAAGGAATTGCTGGTCGTGAGTCAGGACACCTCCGCCTATGGCGTGGACGTAAAGTACCGCACGGGTTTTTGGGACGGCCGTCCCATTCGCACCCGGTTGACCGAACTGGTGGAAGCACTGGGTGGCTTGGCCGCCGAGCACGACGCCTGGGTGCGTCTCCACTACGTCTATCCCTACCCGCATGTGGACGAGGTGCTGCCGCTGATGGCGCAGGGCCGCATCCTGCCTTATCTCGATGTGCCCTTGCAGCACGCGCACCCGGATGTGCTCAAGCGCATGAAGCGCCCGGCCAGCGGCGAGCGTAATCTGGAGCGCATCGCCCGTTGGCGCGACATCTGCCCGGAACTGGTGGTGCGCTCGACCTTCATCGCCGGTTTTCCCGGAGAGACCGAAGAGGAGTTCGAGACCCTGCTCGACTTCATCCGCGAGGCTGAACTCGATCGCGTGGGTTGTTTCGCGTATTCGCCCGTGGAGGGCGCGACCGCAAACGCCCTTCCGAATCCGGTGCCCGAAGTCCTGCGCGAAGAGCGCCGTGCCCGCTTCATGGCGGTGGCCGAAGAGGTGTCTACCCGCAAGCTGCAAAAGCGGGTGGGGCAGGTGATGCGGGTACTGATCGATCAGGCGAGTCGCGAAGGCGGCGTGGGGCGCACCTTTGCCGATGCCCCGGAAATTGACGGCAAGGTCCATTTGCTGCCGCCGGACAGGGCCTCACAAAAAATGCGATTGGCGCAAAGCGCCGGCCAATTCGTGCGCGTTCGCATTGTCCGCACGGACGGACATGATCTTGTCGGTGAACTGATCTGATCCGTCCCATCAGTTGAGCTGCGGGTTTCTTGCCAGAACTCGATGCTCCGTATGTGCACTGCATGAACCCCGAGGCCGGGGTTGGGGTAGCCCGCGCTGCTGAAGGCAAATGCAACATCGGAAGAGATCAACATTGCAAGGTTCAATGCGGATTGAAATCAGCGCCCGCACGTTCTTGGCAGATCAAACCCGGGCGCTTGTGCGCCCGTCAAACCGCCTCGAGCTTACAGGTGTATGCCAAACGCGGACATGTTTTTATAGATCATGTACACCGCGACAACGGCCACCAGCGCCGCGAAAATGATGTTGAGCGTGCCTTTGCTGCTCTTGCCCAGATGCGTTGCCAGCCGCGCGCCAAACACACCGCCAGCGATACCGCCCGCGATATACAGCCCGGCCACAGTCCAGTCGAGAAGTCCGGAACTGGCGTAATTGATCGCAGTCGTCAGCCCGAACGTGCCGACCGAGAACAGCGATGAGCCCACTGCTGCCAGCATCGGCATCCCGGTTGCGAACACCAGACCAGGAACGATGAGAAAGCCGCCGCCAATACCGAAGAATCCGGCCAGCATGCCGACGATGCCTGCCGCGAGCACCAGCTTCCACATGGAGAAGTGTCCCGGGCTCCCCTCCATGTCACCGGGCTTGGCCTTTTTCGGCCGCGCCATCAAGGCGGCGATGACCAGCATCAGGATGGCGAAAAGGAACAGCAGCTTTTTGCCATCGACTACCTTGCCGAGAGAGGAGCCGACGAATGCGGCGATCGCTCCAACGATGGCGAAAATCACCGCTTCCTTCCAGCGCACATTGCCCGTCTTGGCATGTGGGATCAGATTGAGGTAGGCATTGATCGAGACCGCCAGCGCGGTGGTGCCGATCACCACATGCGGATTGGGATAGCCCACCAGATACAGGAGAAGCGGCACCGCCAGTACGGAGCCGCCGCCGCCAATCAGGCCGAGCGTGAAACCGACTGCCACGCCGGAAACGACGGACAGGATGTGTTGGGTCAGGGTCAGGTCTGCAAGGATCATGACCAAAGCATATAAGAACGCCCTTATAGGGTCTGTGAGGATTTGTGCCGATTTGTGGCGAGGCGACGGGTTGCGTGACCAGTGCGCGCGAAAAGCGACAAAATGTAAAGCATGCACTCATAGTGTGACATGTAGGCTAGCCGTCAGCCGGATTGTTGATGCTTCGCGCGGGTCGCCAAAAGGCTGATCTGCACGGCACAGAAAACGTCGTGTTTCCTGAAAACAACGAGGAGAATGAAATGGACGCAAAAAAGGCGATCAACCCCGCACCGCTCGGGCTTTCCGGATTCGCACTCACCACCTGGCTGTTGAGCATGGTGAACGCGGGCTGGTTTCCAGGGGCTGACGTGCCCCTGGTGCTGGCCTCAGCATTTGCATTTGGCGGGACAGCGCAGTTTGTTGCGGGCGTCATGGAGGCTGGGGTCGGCAATGGTTTCGGTTTTGTGGCGTTCTGCGGATATGGCGCATTCTGGTGGAGCTTTGCTCTTTTCGTTGAATTCTTCGACAAGGGCGTGCAAGGTCCGTTTGTCGGCTGGTTCCTGCTGCTGTGGGGCGTGTTCACCACCTATCTGTGGATTGGCACCTGGAAAAAAGGCCGCGCGCTGATGCTGGTTTTCACCGCGCTGGTCCCGACTTTCTTCCTGCTTGCCGCCGGAGCCATGACTGGAAACAGCGGCCTGACCGTTTTTGGCGGTTATCTCGGCCTGCTGACCGCGGCGTTGGCGTTTTATCTGGCTGCCGCCGAGATCATTAACGAAGCCTGGGGGCGCACGGTTCTGCCTGTCTGACTGATACGAGTGTGATGCGATCTTCCATGCTGTGTCGCCTGTTGCAATACAGCATGGAAACTACAAAATCAGCATAAGCGGATTCAGCAAGGCGTCAGTTTTGCGCTGCAGCATTTGCGCGCCAGTATCACAGCATGCCCGACATTCCTTCGGGCATGCTGCGCCATCAGGCGCGGCTGTCGGTCTTGACAGGCCGGATGCTCCGGCAGATAGAGCCTGTTCACATCATGAAAAATCGCTGGATTGTTCTCGGTGCGGTCATGACATTGACCGCAACCATTGCCTGGGCCAGTCTTGGTCAGACAAATCCGCTTCACATTCCCGCTTCTGCGCGTTCAACGATACCAACCTCGACAGCAAGGGTT
>JBAUTC010000310.1:0-2103 GCA_049582025.1 Thiomonas sp. | reverse complement strand
CCTGCGCGCCCTGCGCGGCGCAGAAGCCGTCGCGCATTGGCAAGACCTGGTCGCGCAGGGCGACTTCGCCACGTTCACCGCGGAAATCCTGCAACGCCATTACGACCCGAGCTACCTGCGATCCATGGCCAATAATTTCCGGGAATTCGAGACTGCTCCGGTCGTCACCCTCGAAGGGATCGACACGACCGCGTTCCGCCACGCCGCTGAACAAGCCCTCGCCCTGGCACAAACCAAGGCCGCCGGGGGGCAACCCTGCGTTCAGACGCAAACCGAAGCCGTCAGCGATTGATCGTCCAGCAATTGATCTTCCATCACGGCCGATAGCCGTGCCCTGCGGGCCGCAGCAAACAAATCAGGCACCGACAGGGTCGCCAGCAACTTGGCATCACTCAACACCTGCCGCCAAAGCCGGGCGCCGGGTTGCCCCTTCCACAAATTGAGCATGTGACGGGTTATGGCCTGCGGATGCAGGCCCATTTCCTTCCACTCTCCAATGTAGGCGCACATGCGCTCCTCCACCGCCTCCCGCTCGGGTGCGACAGCATCCGTCCGTCCCAAGAAGTCGCGATCCCAGTGCGCCATGCGCCAAGGATCCTGATAGGCCGCCCGACCGACCATCACCCCCGCCACTTGCGGCAACCATTCGCGCAACTGCTGATCGGTCTTGATGCCGCCGTTGAGCACAAATGACAGTTCCGGAAAGTCACGCTGAAGTTGAAGGATGAACTCGGGCCGCAGCGGCGGCACTTCACGGTTTTCCTTCGGGCTCAGACCATCAAGCCAGGCCGAGCGCGCGTGCACGATGAACGTGTCACACCCGCCCTGCGCAACGGTACCGACAAAATCGCGCACGAACGCGTAACTATCCTCGTGATCAAGTCCAATGCGGTGCTTCACCGTGACGGGAATCGCGCCAGCAATCGCATCGCGCATCGCGGCAACAGCATCACGCACCAACGACGGCTCGGCCATCAGACAAGCGCCAAACGCCCCCCGCTGCACACGTGGGCTGGGGCAACCACAATTCAGGTTGATTTCGTCGTATCCCCACGTCTGAGCCAGCTTGGCACAACGCGCCAGGTCCGCCGGTTCGCTGCCGCCGAGCTGCAGCGCAAGGGGGTGCTCCTGCGCACTGAAATCCAGGTGACGCGGCACGTCCCCGAAAAGCAAGGCCCCCGTCGTCACCATCTCGCTGTAAAGCAAGGTTCGTTGCGTGATCAGGCGATGAAAGAACCGGCAATGCCGGTCCGTCCAGTCGAGCATCGGGGCAACAGCTAGATTTGAAGACATAAAAAATACGGGATCGAAAAGCTGCAACTCATTTTAGAGCCGTCATTGCGAATGCATGATGCATCTCGGCATCTCAGCGACCCAACTGTGTTTGACACGCTGACATTCGGAAAAACTCTTTATATCAATCACCGCAAAATTTGCATTTTTTGTAATCCACGAATCAACAAACTCCGAACTTCCCGATCAAAAGCGATCACTAAAATTCCATAAACAAACGTTCCGACCAAGATCTGAGAAAAAATTCGCACAGCCAAGCCGGAAGGATGAACCGAAACGACAGCCCAGTACATCATTAAAGAAAATGCACCATATTTCACGATGTCAACCCAAGGAATCTTAATTCTTACCACCTTGCGGCCATAATATGCTGCCAATATGGTGTACAACACATAGCTGACAAGCGTGGCAAATGCGGCCCCCTCAATCCCGAAAGGCCGAACAAGAATTACAGTCAATGCAATATTGATACTCGCCGCGGTCAACACCGAGTACATCACAACCTTTGTCAATTTATTGATGTAAATACCGGCACTAAAAATTGGGGTCCCGCCGGAGACAAGCATCCCCCCAACAATAAAGACAATCAAGGTGGTACTTACCTCATATTTCGAAGATGCGAGGAGACGCAACAACTCAGGGCCGACTGCAGCCATTCCACCCAGCACCGGGAGAGCCAAAGCGATATAATATTTCAGCGCCTGCTGAATAAATTCCACCGTTTTTTCGCGCCCCTGCTGCTCCCACATTTTGAAATACATCGGAACAACAGCCTGCGCGAACGAAGCCGTTAATACGCCCTGCAAATAA
>JBAUTC010000309.1:0-16487 GCA_049582025.1 Thiomonas sp. | reverse complement strand
CCACGAGTGAACACCTCGCCGCAGTAACCCACGCCTTCGACACCCCATGAACAGACCACTCCGTGCACATTCCAACCGGCGCCGCGCACTGCTGCAGGCAACCGCTGGCGCACTGTTGTTCAGCCCTTGGCTGAACGCTGTGCAAGCGCATGATGCGGTCAACCTGGCGGCAGCCCCCATCGGCCGCATGGATCTGCCCTGGTGGCGCAAACGGTTTCAAGCCTCGCTGAAAATCGTGCACAGCAGTCAGCCAGCATTGGTCTGGCTCGGCGACTCCATCACCCAGAACTGGGAGCGCAGCGGCCCGCAACCCTGGGCCGACTACCAACCCATCTGGCAGCGGGAGTATGGGCGCTATCACCCGCTCAACCTGGGCTTCATTGGCGACACCACGGCCAGTGTGCTGTGGCGTCTCGATCACGGACAGGTCGATGGCATCGCCCCCAAGGTTCTCATCCTGCTGATCGGCGCCAACAATCTGGGACGTCCACACTGGGACGCGCACCGCACCGTGCCTGGCATCGAAGCAGTGGTGAACAAGGTGCACCAACTCCTGCCGCACACTCATGTGCTGCTGCTGGGCGTGTTGCCGAGCAGACGCTCCGAATGGATCAGTACGCAGACGCTCGAGATCAACACCGCCTTGGCGCAGCGTTATGCACAAAGTGCGCGGGTCAGTTTTGTCGACGTCGGCCGTGTGCTGCTGAACGCAAATGGACAACCCAACCCCGAGCTGTATCTCGAGGGGCACGAAGCGCACCAGACTGTCCTGCTTCACCCGGACGCGCAAGGCATGGAACGGATCGCCCAAGCAATCGCGCCGACGGTGGACAGACTGATGCAGCAGACGCGCTGACCCGCCTGCGCCTGCAATCGGGCAATGCGCTCCAGCTGTGAAATACTGCGCCGCACACACCCCCTGCCGATTCCACAAAACCACACCGTCGCAGGAGACCACCATGACGATTCGCCTCACCCGTATCTCCATCGCACTCGGCCTGTGCGCCGTGCTCACCCCCCCTGCCCTCGCGGCAGACCCACTCACTGTCACGGTGCACCGCCTGACCCTTGGCACAGCTGAGCGCATCGCCCAGGGAGCCATTACAGCCTGCCGCGCCAAGGGCTTGCAGGTCAGCGCCACCGTGGTCGATCGCAATGGCATCGTGCAGGCCACGCTGCGCGACACCCTGGCCCCGCCGGTGTCGCTCGACATCAGCCGACAGAAGGCATACACCGCGGCCATGTTCGGCGTCAAAGGCACCGCCATGGGGCCGCAAGCTGCGTCGCCGCTGGCCATGCTCGGCGACGGCCTTGCCTTCACTGCGGGCTCGGTGCCCATCGAAGCCGGCGGACGCATGTATGGCGCCGTGGGGGTGAGTGGCGCACCGGACGGCAAACTCGATGAGGAATGCGCCCAGGCCGGCCTCGACGCCGTGCTGCCCGACCTGGAGATGCAATAGCGGCTGCGGCGCGCTGCCTACAATCGGCTCGCTCAGGCATGCGCGGTCACCAGGCTGCGCAGATCGACAGACCCAACGGCCTGCCTGTTTTTTGGGCAGGCCGATTGACCCGCATGAAATCAGGGGTTTCCGGCAAACCGGCGCGACATTTTCCCCAGCCAATGGGGATAACTTCAAAACGGCGCCAACCCTGTGGATAGTTTTTGACCTTCATCTCCCCTCCCTCGCAATGGCCAGTCGCCGACCTCCCGCTTATTCCGAATCGTCCATCCGTGTGCTCAAAGGGCTGGAGCCAGTGCGCCAGCGGCCAGGCATGTACACCCGCACCGACAGCCCGCTGCACATCGTGCAGGAGGTCATCGACAACAGCGCCGACGAAGCGCTGGGCGGACACTGCCAGCACATTGCCGTCGCTCTGCACACCGATGGCAGCGTGAGCGTGGAGGACGATGGCCGCGGCATCCCCTTCGGCCTGCACCCGGAGGAGAATGCCCCGGTGGTCGAACTGGTGTTCACCCGCCTGCACGCGGGCGGCAAGTTCGACAAGTTGCAGGGCGGCGCCTACAGCTTTTCCGGCGGTCTCCATGGCGTGGGCGTGTCGGTGACCAATGCGCTGGCCACGCGCCTCGAAGTGACCGTGTGGCGCGATGGTCAGGTGGCGCATCTGGTTTTTGCCGACGGCGACGTGATCGAGCCGCTGGCGGTGCGCAAGGCAACGCGCGACGAGCGGAAAAGCGGCACCCGCGTGCGCGTCTGGCCCAATGCCAAATACTTCGACAGCCCGCATCTGCCGCTGGCCGAACTGGTGCACCTGTTGCGCAGCAAGGCCGTGCTCCTGCCCGGAGTCACGGTCGATCTGCTGCAGGAAAAAACCGGCGAGACCACGCACTGGGAATATGCCCGCGGCCTGCGCGACTACCTGCTGAGCGCCCTGCCCACCGATCCCTTCATCGACCTGTTCGAAGGCGAGCACTACGCCAGTGCTTCGGACAATGAGAGCTTTGCCGAAGGCGAAGGCGCGTCCTGGTGCGTGGCCTTCACCGAAGAGGGCGCGGCGCTGCGCGAGTCCTACGTCAACCTCATCCCCACTCCGGCTGGAGGTACGCACGAAGCCGGTTTACGCGATGGGCTGTTCCAGGCGGTCAAGGGTTTCATCGAACTGCACAGCCTGCAGCCCAAGGGCGTGAAACTGCTGCCTGAAGATGTCTTTGCCCGGGCATCCTTCGTGCTGTCGGCGCGCGTGCTCGACCCGCAATTCCAGGGGCAGATCAAGGAAAAGCTAAACAGCCGCGATGCACTGCGATTGGTGGGTCAGGCGGTGCGGCCGGTGTTTGAGCTGTGGTTGAGCGCGCATGTCGATCAAGGCAAGAAACTCGCAGAGCTCGTCATCCGCCAGGCACAGAGCCGCATGCGCGCCGCGCAAAAGGTGGAGAAGAAAAAAGGCTCGGGCGTGGCCGTGCTGCCCGGCAAGCTGACTGACTGCGAAAGCCGGGACGTGACCCGCACCGAGATCTTTCTGGTGGAAGGCGACTCGGCCGGAGGCTCTGCCAAGATGGGCCGCGACAAGGAGTTCCAGGCGGTGCTGCCGCTGCGCGGCAAGGTGCTCAACGCCTGGGAGGTGGAACGCGACCGGCTGTTCGCCAATACCGAGATCCACGACATCGCGGTGGCCATTGGCGTCGACCCCCACGGCAAGAACGACACGCCGGATCTCAGCAATCTGCGCTACGGCAAGATCTGCATCCTGAGCGATGCCGACGTCGACGGTTCGCACATCCAGGTGCTGCTGCTCACCCTGTTCTTCCGCCACTTTCCCAGGCTCATCGACCTCGGCCACGTGTGCGTGGCCCGCCCGCCGCTCTACCGCATCGACGCCCCGGCGCGCGGCAAGAAGCCGCCGCAAAAAATTTACGTGCTCGACGACGCCGAACTGCTGGCCGCGCAGGACAAACTACGCAAGGAAGGCCTGAAAGACGGCGCCTGGCAGATTTCGCGCTTCAAGGGCCTGGGGGAAATGAGCGCCGAGCAACTCTGGGACACCACACTCAACCCCGACACCCGCCGCCTGTATCCCGTGCACATGGACGATGCGGGCGTGGCGGCCACCGAGTCGCTGTTCACCCAGCTCATGGGCAAGGGCGAAGCCCAGGCCCGGCGCGGGCTGATGGAGGAATACGGCGACCAAGTGGAAGTGGACATCTGATATGAGCGAACAAGCCACCCTCGAATTCGACAATCGCCCCGAAGGCGATGCCGACACGCTTGCTCTGGGCGTCTATGCCCGCAGCGCCTACCTCGACTACGCCATCTCGGTGGTCAAGGGCCGCGCCCTGCCCGACGTGTCCGACGGCCTCAAGCCGGTGCAGCGCCGCATCCTCTACGCCATGTGGCGCATGGGACTGGCGGCGGACGCCAAGCCCGTCAAGTCCGCCCGCGTGGTGGGCGACGTGCTCGGTCGCTTCCACCCGCACGGCGACCAGGCCGCCTACGACGCGCTGGTGCGGCTGTCGCAGGACTTCGCCCAGCGCTACCCCCTGATCGACGGTCAGGGCAACTTCGGCTCGCGCGATGGCGACGGCGCTGCGGCCATGCGCTACACCGAGGCGCGGCTCTCGCCAATCGCGCGGTTGCTGTTGAGCGAAATCGACGCCGGCACCGCCGACTTCATTCCCAACTACGACGGTTCCACCACCGAGCCGCGGCTGCTGCCCGCGCGCCTGCCCTTCGTGCTGCTCAACGGCGCCTCGGGCATCGCCGTCGGCATGGCCACCGAGATTCCTGCGCATAACCTGCGCGAAGTGGCGAGCGCCTGCGTGGCGCTGCTCCGAAACCCCAAGCTCGAACTCGCCGATGTGCTGGCCCTGATGCCCGGTCCGGACTTCGCCACTGGCGGCCAGCTCATTTCCAGTCCGCAGGACATCGCGGCCGCCTATGCCAACGGACGCGGCAGCCTCAAGGTGCGGGCACGCTGGACCATTGAGGAGCTCGCCCGCGGCCAGTGGCAACTGGTCATCAACGAGTTGCCGCACGGCACCAGCACGCAGCAGGTCTTGGAAGAAGTCGAGGAACTCAGCAACCCCAAGATCCGCCCCGGCAAAAAGGCGCTGCTGCCCGATCAGGTCGCCCTCAAGCAGACCTTGCTCAACCTGCTCGATGCAGTGCGCGACGAATCGGGCCGCGAGGCGGCGGTGCGGCTCGTGTTCGAGCCTCGCAGCGCGCGCATCGACCAGGCGGAGTTCGTCAACACCCTGCTGGCGCGCACCAGCCTGGAAACCAGCGTACCCATCAATTTGGTGATGATCGGCGCAGACGGCAAGCCGCGGCAGAAAGGCCTGCTCGACATCCTGCGCGAATGGGTGGCCTACCGCCGCGAGACGGTGCAGCGCCGCAGCCGCCACCGGCTGGAGCAGGTGGACGCGCGCATCCACATCCTGATGGGACGGCAGCAGGTGCTGCTCAATCTCGACGAAGTGATCGAGACGATCCGCAACAGCGACGACCCCAGACCCGCGCTGATGGCCCGCTTCGACCTCACCGAGCTGCAGGCCGACGACATCCTCGACATGCGCCTGCGCCAGCTCGCGCGGCTGGAAGCCATCCGCATCGACAAGGAACTCGCCGCACAGCGCACCGAACAGGGCGAGCTGCAAAAGCTGCTCGGCGACGACAAGGCCATGACCCGCAGGATCATCAGCGAGATCGAGGCCGACACCAAGCAGTTCGGTGACGACCGCCGCACGCTCATTCAGGCCGAACAACGCGCCGTGGCCGAGGTCAAGGTGGTGGACGAACCGGTCACCGTCATCGTGTCGCAAAAGGGCTGGCTGCGCACGCAGAAAGGCCACGGCCTGACGCTCGACGCCCTCAGCTTCAAGCCGGGCGACGCGCTCTACGCCACGTTCGAGTGCCGCAGCGTCGACCCGCTCGTGGTGCTGGGCAGCGATGGCCGCGCCTATTCGCTCGACGTCGCCGATCTACCCGGCGGGCGCGGCGACGGCCAGCCCATCACATCCTTCATCGAGCTCGCACCCGGCACGCAAGCGCTGCACTACCTGGCAGGCACGCGCACCATGCCACTGCTGCTCTGGACGTCGCAGGGTTTCGGCTTTGTCACCAGCCTGGGCGATCTGCTCAGCCGTCAGCGCGCGGGCAAGACCTTCGTCACCCTGGAGGACGGCGACACCCTGCAGCGCCCGCTGATCCTGGGCACGAATGCCGATGCCAGCCAAACGGGCCGGCTTGCCACGCTCAGCGCGGAAGGCCGCCTGCTGCTCTACCCCGTCGCCGAAATCAAGACCCTCGCGCGCGGCGGACGCGGTGTCACCCTGATGGGCCTGGACGCCAAGGAAACGCTGGTCAGCGTCGCGCTGCTAGCTGCGGAACGCGGCGTCCTGCTCGTCGGTGGCAAGGGGCGCGGCGGCGCGGAACGCAGCACCACCCTGAGCGCGACGCAGCAAGCCACTTATGCAGGTAAACGCGCCAAGCGTGGACGCAAGCTGGATGTGAACTTCAAGCCGGATCGGCTGAGCCACGCATAAGACAACGCCCTGCGCGCAGGCAGGGCGTTGTGCAGGCGAGGAACGCATGAGTTCACGGCGAATTCCACGCCACGGGCTCTTTCGTCAGCACGATGGGCGAGGTGACTGGCTCCGGCGCGTCATCAGGCGGCGCCCGACGGATCCGGTTCAGATCTCGGCAATGAGTTCAATTTCCACGGCCGCTCCCATGGGCAGCTGCGCCACGCCAAAAGCGCTGCGGGCATGCGCGCCGCGCTCGCCGAACACCTGGGCGATCAGTTCCGAAGCGCCATTGATGACCAGATGATGCTCGGTGTAGTTCGGCGCGGAATTCACCAGGCCCAGCAGCTTGACCACGCGCTTGACCTTTTCCAGATCGCCCACCGCCGCTTGCAAGGTGCCGAGCAGGTCGATGGCGATGGCGCGCGCCGCATCCTTGGCGGTGGCGGTGGTCATGTCCGTCCCGAGCTGTCCCGTCCACACCTTGCCATCACGCTTGGCAATGTGGCCGGACAGGAACAGCAGATTGCCGGTCTGTACAAAGGGCACATAGGCGGCGGCAGGCGCGGAAACGGGGGGTAGGCTGATGCCCAGGTCTTTGAGGGTTTGTGCAATCGACATAACAATCTCCGTGAACGGTAAAACCGCAGTTTAGGGGTTGTTCAAGCGAAGTCTGCGGCCATAAAAAAGCGGGGCCGAAGGCCCCGCTAAACACTGCTGGGAGGAACACAAGTGATCGATGACGGTCGATCAGCCGATCTGAACGGGTACGAAGATCCGATTACTGCCTCGCTGGATCAGCAGTGCAACTGAGTGGCCCGCACTTTTCAGGATTCCGCGCACCTGGCCGATGGTGTTGACCGATTTGCCATCGACCGCAATCACAATGTCTCCAGGCTGGATGCCGGCTTCTTCCGCCGGGCCGCTGACCCCCTCGACAAGCAGGCCATGCGACACCCCGGCCTGCTGTTCTTCGTTGGCGTTGAGCGGACGCACGACCAGTCCCAGACCGCCATGGTCACCCTGCGCTCCGGGGCTGGCTGAAGCCAGGGAGACGTTGTCGTTGAAGTTTCCGAGCACCGCATTGACGGTCTGCTCCTTGTGGTCATGCCACACGCCCAGAGCCACCTTGCTGCCCGGCGCGGACAGACCGATCATCATCGGCAGATCGGCCGAGTCGTTCACCGGCTGACCATTGACGCTGAGGATGATGTCTCCCGGCTGGAGACCTGCCTTGGCCGCCGGACTGTCCTTTTCCACCTGCGCCACCAGCGCGCCATGTGGCGTCTGCAGGCCAAAAGACGTGGCAAGGCCCTGCGACACGGTCTGCACCGCGATCCCCAGGCGGGCATGCTGCACCGAACCGTGTTCGATGATCTGCTTGGCCACGCGTTCGGCCACATTGATCGGAATGGCGAAGGACAATCCCTCGAACGCGCCAGTCTGTGTGAATATCTGCGAATTGATGCCCACGACTTCGCCCTTGGCGTTGAACAGCGGGCCGCCCGAGTTGCCGGGATTCACAGCCACGTCGGTCTGAATGAAGGGCACCATGCTGTCGTCGGGCAGAGACCGACTCTTGGCGCTGACGATGCCCGCAGTGACCGTGTTGTAGAAGCCATAGGGCGACCCGATGGCCAGCACCCAGTCTCCCGGGTCCAGATTATTGGGATTTCCCAGGCGAACAGTGGGCAGCTTGGTTGCCGGAATCTTGATCACCGCGATGTCGGTCTTGGTGTCATAGCCCAACACTTTTGCCTTGAAGGTGCGGTGATCGGTGAGGGTCACGCGCACCGAGTTGGCGCCTTTGACCACGTGGGCATTGGTGAGGATCAGTCCATCGGAGCTGATGATGAAGCCCGAGCCAAGCCCTTCGGTGGGTACGTCCTGCTGCTGACCGTTGAACTGCTGGAAGAAGCGGAAGAACGGATCATTCTGGAACTGCTTTGGAATCTGCTGCTGCACCGTTTCCTTGGCTTCGCCCTTCACATTGATATGCACCACCGCCGCACCATAGGTCTTGACGATGGCGGCGAAATTCGGCGCGCTCGTCACCATATTGGTCGTGGGAGCTGCGGGGGGGTTGTTGAACAACGGCACCACCTTGTGGTTCATCTCCACCTGCGGCGCCTGTTCGGCATAGCTGAACTGATAGGCCATGGAGCCTGCGCCGGCGATGATGCCGGCCGCTGCCAGCGCGGACCATAGCCTTCTCGAAATCCGCGGTCTTTGGGTGTGCATGAATGCCTCCGAAACGATTCAAACGAAATGTTGATGGGGGAATGATCGCTGCGCTGTCTTAGACTCGGCTTAAGGTCACAATCCTGGGGTTTTCGAGGAGTTCCCATGTCGTCTCGCCACGTCCTGAAAATCGCTGCTCTTCCGGTCGCCAGCCTGCTGTTTTGCTCCGCAACATGGGCGCAAATCGTCGCGCCGTCGCCCGCTGGCGTAGTCAATCTGCAAGCCACAGCGCAGGTCGAGGTTGTCCCCGATCTCGCGGTGATGACCCTGGCGGTGGAACGCAGCGGCGCCGATGCGGCCAGCCTCACGGCGCAGGCCAGCAAGTCACTCGACGCCGCCTTGCTGCAAGCCCGTACCGTGCACGGCGTGGAAGCCGCCAGTGGCGGCTTCAGCACCCAACCACGCTGGAGATCGGTCAACAACCAGTCGCAGCGCGACGGCTGGACGGTGCGCGCCGGGCTGATTCTCAAGTCGCACGATTTCACGGCGCTAGGCAAACTCGCGGGTCAGCTCGCGCAGCACGGATTGATGATCGAATCCAGCGGCTTTGAAATCTCTCGCGCCCTGCGCGACCAGGAAGAAGCGGCACTGATCGAGTCGGCCGTCACGCGCTTCAAATCAAAGGCGGCCACTGCCGCCCGCGCACTCGGCTACGCCAGCTATACCCTGCGCACCCTGCAGATCGAGCCGATTCAGGGGCAGATGCCGCAACCCCGACCGATGCTGATGCGCGCCGCATCCCCCATGGCGAACGAAAACGCCACCGCCGTGCCGCTGGCCACGGGACGCACGCCGCTGCAGCTCACGGTACAGGGTTCGGTGCAGCTCACACGCTGAAGACATCCACGGGCCTAAAATCCACCGCTTTGCCGTTCAACCACCGCCGCCCGTGCGGACCGGTATGCCTCACACCAACCCAGAATTCGTTCTCACCCTCTCCTGCCCGGATGCACCGGGCATCGTGCATTCGGTGTCCGGCCTGCTGTATCAGGCCGGCTGCAACATCATGGACTCGCAGCAATACGGCGATGCCGACACCGGGCTGTTTTTCATGCGGGTGCATTTTTCCGCGCCGAAACATTTGCAGGACGCCGCCCAGTTCGCCCAGTTGTTTGGCGACGTGCGCAAGCGTTTTGACATGCAGGCCCAGTTTCATGACTTGCGGGTCCTGCCGAAAGTCATCATTGCCGTCAGCCAGCATGGGCACTGTCTGAATGACCTGCTCTACCGCTGGAAGGCCGGACAGTTGGCGATGGAAATCGGTGGTGTGGTTTCCAACCACACCACCTTCGCCGACCTCACCCGCAGCTACGGCCTGGACTTTCACCACCTGCCGCTATCCGCCGGAGCCAGCGTGGAGACCAAGGAGGCGCAGGAACAGTCCATCCATGCCGTGATGCAGCGCAGCGGCGCCGAGTTGCTGATCCTGGCGCGCTACATGCAGATCCTCAGCCCCGGGTTCTGCCGGCAACTCGAAGGCCACGCCATCAACATCCACCATTCCTTCCTGCCCAGTTTCAAGGGCGCGCGCCCATATGCGCAGGCCTATGCCCGCGGCGTCAAGCTGATCGGGGCGACGGCGCATTACGTCACCGCCGACCTTGACGAAGGCCCGATCATCGAACAAGACGTGGAACGCGTGGACCACACCATGAGTGCAGCCGATCTCACCGCGGTTGGACAGGACGTGGAGAGCGTGGTGCTCGCCCGCGCGGTGCGCTGGCAGGTGGAACATCGCATCCTGCGCAACGGCCACAAAACCGTTGTGTTCCGCTAGGCAAGCAGTACAACCGAGACTTCCCATGCCCCGCCGCAAGCTTCCGCCCCAAACGCCCTGGACCAACTCCCCCGAGGACGTGGAGGCTGCGTTTTACGCGGCCATCGGCAGCGGCGATCTCGACGCGCTCATGGCACTGTGGGCCGAAGACGATGAGATTTGCTGCATCCACCCCGGCGGCCAGCGTCTGGACGGCCCTGCCGCCATTCGCAATGGCTTTACGCAGCTGCTCGCCAACGGCGGTTTGCAGATCAACGCCGAAGTGCAGCACCGTTGGCACAACACGAGCAGCGCGACGCACAGCGTGGTCGAGCGCGTGCAGGTCGAGGTGGACGGCGCGCCGCAATGGGGTTTCGTTCTCGCCACCAATGTGTTCGTGCAGACTTCCGCCGGATGGCGCCTGGTGCTGCACCATGCCAGCCCGGGCACGCCGCAAACCCCACTCGACGCCATGGCGCCCAGCGACGTGCTGCACTGAATTTCCGAGGTTGCAATACCTTGCGGGCTGATCCCGCTTTGTATTGACGTCCTCGCACCCATGCCCCAGGCCAAGCCCATTACTCCGTACACCGCGCCGCGCTGGCTGCCCGGCGGGCAGTTGCAAACCGTGGTGCCCGCTCTGATCTCACGCGCCTCGGGCTACCTCCCTGCCCTGCGCCGCGAGCGCTGGACGACGCCTGACAGCGACTTCATCGATGTGGACTGGCTGGATGCCCCCACCCCGCCCGCAGCACCGCTGCTGGTGCTGTTCCATGGTCTCGAAGGATCGTCACAGAGCCATTACGCCCAGGCCATGCTCGCCGCCTGCGCCGATGCCGGCTGGCAATGCGCCGTGCCGCATTTCCGGGGCTGCTCGGGGGAAGACAACCGCGCCCCTCGCGCTTACCACTCCGGCGACTTTGCCGAAATCGACTGGATCCTGCAGCGCTTTGCAGAGGCCCGCCCACAGAAACCGATTTATGCAGCGGGTGTGTCGCTCGGCGGCAATGCGTTGCTGCGCTGGGCACAGGAACAAGGCACCTGTGCCGGCAGTCGGGTGCGCGCCGTCGCGGCTGTAAGCGCCCCGCTCGATCTGGCCGCAGGCGGCCGCGCCATTGCCACCGGGCTGAGTTATCAGATTTACACCCGTATGTTCCTGCGCACCCTCAAACCGAAGGCCTTGCGCATGATCGCACGCCATCCTGGCTTGGCCGATGAACAGCGGGTGCGCAATGCGCGCGATCTGGGCGCGTTCGACGATGCCTTCACCGCACCCATCCACGGCTTCCGCGATGTCGCGGACTACTGGGCGCGGGCGTCGAGCAAGCCGCATCTGCGCCAACTGCGCCTGCCCACACTCATCCTCAACGCCCGCAACGACCCCTTCCAGCCGGCGTCCGTGCTGCCTGATGCCCATGCCGCATCCGACTGGGTGCGGCTTGAGCAGCCGGCGCACGGCGGCCATGTGGGTTTTGCGCAAGGCGGATTGCCCGGAAGTCTGGACTGGCTACCGCAGCGCCTGCTGCATTTTTTCCAGCACGGAAACTGACACATGGACGCCGCCGTTCTCCAGGCCATGACACGCTGGCCGCATGTGCCGCGCTGCACCGGCTGGCTGGCGCTCGATCAGCGCGGGCAATGGTGGATGCGCAATCACGCCGGCTCCGCCATCTGGCCGCGTGACGCCCGCGGGCGTCTGGACAAAACCGATGCCGGCCCTGTTCTGCACGAAGGCCTGGCTGCCTTCATCGGCCGCAATTACACCGCAGATGCCTCCGGCACGTGGTACTTCCAAAATGGCCCGCAACGCGTCGACGTGAGTCTGGAAGCCGCTCCGTGGATCATTCGCCTGCAACACAGCGAGACGCACGGATGGCACTGGCGCACGCACACCGATCTGCACTGCATCCTGGAGTCGATCTGGCTCGATGCGCAGGGGCAGGTCTGGTTGCGAACCGACCTGGGCGCAGGATTGCTTCACAGCAATGACATGCCCGTACTGTCCACACTTCTGGACACGCAGGGTAGCCATCTGCTGCTGCCCGATGCCCTTCCACTCGAATTGGGCCAGTTTGACGTGGCACCAGCCGCGTTCTTCGGCTTCCAACAAGATCCGGCATAAGCCACGCCAACAAAAAAGCCCGCAGGACGCGGGCTATTGTCAGGGCCAGCGCCGCGGGGCACTGGCGATCAGAATCAGGTTCCGGCCTATTTCGCCTGCGCAACCATGTAATCCACAGCGGCTTTCACGTCAGCGTCACTGGCAGTGGACCCGCCCTTGGGCGGCATCATGCCGAGTTTCCCGGTGAAGCCATGGATGGCGCGGTCGTACATCACAGTGTCGCCCTGCGCGATGATGGGCGCCCAGGCCGCCTTGTCGCCCACCTTGGGCGCACCGGCCACACCCGCGCCGTGGCAGGCGATGCAGGTGGATTCATACAAGCCCTTGCCGTCGACCTTGGCCGCAGCAACCGGCATGGCGGCACCACTTCCCGAACCCGCAGGCGTTGCAGCAGCTGCCGCCGTCGTGGTCATCGACGCGGCATTCTGTTGCGCAGCAGCCTGACTGCTTGCCGCCACGGCGGCAGAGCCCACCGGCGCGACCCGCGCATCCACCGCGGCGGTCGACAGCGATTCCGAACCCGCAGGCTGCTCGCTGCTGCTGCCAACGTAAAAGGCAATCAGCAACAACAAGATGATCGGAACAATAAACCCAATGCCCATCACGATCAGAATCTTGCGCAAGGTTGACGCAAAAGGCAGATCAGACACTTCATTGGAATCAGCAGGTGCCGAATGAGAATTCGAGTGCGGTGCGCTCATAGATTTCGAGAAAAAAGTTGAAAGTCAAAAATTCCAGTTGACATGATATGCGTTGCTTACGATCTCTCGACCGGGTCAACCCCAACACTGCGGATCGCCAATCCGGAATTTGACCAGCATCACGCAACCTTGCTTTCAGTCGCGCAGCACTTTGCCGCATAGGGTCAGTACCCATCCATCGCTCCAAGCCAGATTCGCCATGCTTGCCGATCCAGGCCTTGCCGACTCTGAACAGGGTAAGATGTTGCGTTGCGCGGAGGTCAAGCACTTCCAGTCTGCGCCCGTAGCTCAGTGGATAGAGTATTGGCCTCCGAAGCCAAGGGTCGCTGGTTCGATCCCCGCCGGGCGCACCAAATTTTCAATAAAAACAACAGGTTATGTGATAGGCCCGATCCACCAGGTCGGGCTTTTTTGCGCCTGACACCCCTGCCAGTCGGAATTCATTCCCACTGGCGCCCCCCACTTTCCATCGCCCTTCTCCCACAGTGTTCCCATTCGAACGCCGAGGGGCCTGGACCCATTGCCAGGCAGAGGGCACCCCTTGCCTGTCTCACAAGCACCCCATCCTGCGCCCATCGTCGCTTTGCGCCTTGTCCGGCACATCCCTGGCCTGCACACCATCTGCCAGCCGTCGCGCAAGGCTCGCGCCACCGCCCTGGGCACCAGGATCCGGTGTTGATGCGGGTTGGTCTGGGCCAACCGTTCGATGGCGCTTTCGCGCACCCGCAAGGGCTGGTGCGGAACGGCAAGCTCACGGAGCAAGTGCCGGAACAACTGCCCGGCAGCCCGCAGACGTTGCCTGGCATCGGGTTCTTCGATGCTGCGCACCAGGACGCGCGACAGAAGACTGGGTTCGATGCGCGCTGCCTCGTTGGCCGTGGCCATCCACACAATGCCTCGGGCGCCCAGCGGCAAGGGGAAGAACTCATCCTTGAACTGTTCTGCCGTCACTGGCTCCAGCAGGCCAAGCAGGCAGCGCAGTGGATCAATCCGGTCGTCCCGGGGTGCCTTGTCGATATCGTCGAACAGCAGCACCGGGCTGAAGTGCCGTCCGCGCGTAAGGGCTTCAAACACTAGGCTGGTACGGGTGTTGCACCATTGCCGGCAGGAGCCCGCCAGGTCACTCGGCCCGGTGGCGCCAAATCTCCATATCCCAAGGGTCCGGCAGACACCAGGCGCTTCACCGAGGGGGAGTTCATTCAGGAATTTTTTCGATCGGTCAGTACCGAATAATGAGTTGGACGTCGGCGCGCCGGGCCGGGAACAATCGGGAGGAACTGAGCCGACGCCTCCAAAGACACCTTGAGCAGTTGTCGCTAGGTTCATGCAGCGCGAGTTCGCGGATGGCATTCGTGACTCGACAAAGTGCTTTTTTGCTGCGCACTTTCTACAACATCAGGAGACACTAATGAAAAAATCGAACGGAAAGTTCTTGGTCGGGTCAGCCATTCTTCTCGGCGTACTCACTAGTTCAAGCGTCGCATTCGCCGCCGACAGCAACAACGCTGGGCAGAACGAAATTCTCGATCAGTGCCAGTACCTGCCGCTGGCGACGAACCAGGCATTTCCGAAAAAGTTCGGAGCCAAGAACACGACCGTTTGCGTTGACATCCCAGTCCAGGTAGAGAAGGCGAAGATGGTGTTCAACATGGACACCGATACCGTTGATGGCAAAGGCAACTCAAACGGCTTGAAGCACATGCTCATGATGGGATCCGTCATGAAAGAGCAGATCGCGAAGGGCTTGATCAAGCCTGAGAACGTTGACATCATCGGCATCATGCACGGCTCGGCCTTGAAGTGGTTGGTCAAGCCCGTTCCCCCGCAGCAGAAGAAGTTCATCGAAGGCATCTTCAAGCTCAAGCGGGAAGGAGTAAACATTCATATTGAAGCCTGTGCGGCTGCCATGAACGGCGCCCACCTGACGAAGAAGAATCTCTTCTCCTACGATGCCAACGGCAATCCCGATCCAAAGGCCGGAGGCCGGATCTATGTGAACCAGGGCGCCTTCGCTCGCGAACTCTATCTCGAGAACCACGGCTATGCGTACTTCGAGGAAGGCTACGACTACCACGGGAAGAAATAAGGGATAAGTCTGTCGACCCCAACTCCAAAATGAGCCAAGTTTCGGAGAACTGCCGACGTATCGCCGAAACGCTTGCCGCCAGGCAATACTGAACATTGTTGGCGCGGATTGGGCGTCGCTACAGCCTGAGCGCGGTTCGTTGATCGCGGAGGTCGGCACGACCGCTTCGTCCGCATTGCTGTCACTGGCCTGCTCGGCCGAAGTCGCCTGTCAGACCATTGCACCGATGCGCCTGCTCAGGGCCACATCGCCGACTCTCGCGTTGTGCGCGCCCCGAACGTCCGCTCTTGCATCTGACTTATGCGTACTTCTGGCGCGCCAGATCAAACTCGGCCAGACGATCGGGTCGAAGGCGCACGCAGCCCGCGCCGCGGGATGGGTGTCGAAAGCACGATGGAACTGTGGGTCTCGCCGAATGGGTTCATCGCCCCGATGAGGGCTTCGAGCCCGGCCATGTTGGTGGTGGCCACACGCAACATGTAGGAGTCGGCGCCAGTCACGTGCAGGCACTCAAGCACCTCGGGCATGGCGGCGAGCTTGTCCAGGAACTTGCGCTTTTGCGGCTGCGTGACGTTGATGCCGATGACGGCACTGACCGCATGGCCGCTCGCCTCAGCGCTGATCTCAGCGTGATAGCCGAGCAACACACCTGCGTCTTCCAGCTTGCGCAGTCGCTCGGCTGTAGCTGAGACCGACAGGCCGCTCTGTGCGGCGAGTTCCTTGAGGGGACTGCGGGCATTGGCTTGCAGCGCGGCGAGCAGGCGCCAGGACTTGGCGTCGAGAAATTTCCCGGAGTCCGACATCTTTTCAGGAAAAATTGGTGAGAAAACCCCATTGTCCCGGAAATATGCTGTTCACGCCCACGCCCGATTTTTCTACGATTCGGCCATGGACTCAAATTCAGCATGGTTATTCGCGCAGTCTTGCTTGGTCGGCTTGTCGATTGCCGCGCCAGTTGGTCCCATTGGTCTGTTGTGCATTCAGCGCAGTCTGGATGATGGCTGGCGCGTGGGCCTGGCCACCGGCTTCGGTGCAGCGGTTGCCGACGCCTTCTATGGCGCCATTGGTGCTTATGGCGTGCACGGCCTGACGCAGACGATCCACACGCTTCGGCCGGTCGTGGCGGTGTGCGGTGGCGGGTTGTTGCTTTGGCTGGCATGGCGGACCTGGCGCGCTCCAGCCGCCCTTGGCGCGTCGCCGGGCGCGATGCGATTGCGGGCGCCGGCGGCGTTTGCCACCACGCTCTTGCTGACCCTGTCCAACCCCATGACCATCCTCGCCTTCGCCGGAATTTTCGCGTCTCTCGGGGGCATGTCCGCCGCTGGTCGCGCGAATCCGGGCGTCATGGTGCTCGGCGTGTTCTCCGGTTCGGCGCTGTGGTGGTTGCTGTTGAGCGGCGGCGTCAGCCTGGCGCGCCATCGCCTGCCGCTCGTTGCGCTCCGTGGCATGCGGCGCTTGTCGGCCGTGGTGCTGGCCGGCTTCGGTGCCTGGGCCTTGCTACAAAGCCTGATTTGACCGGGGTCTGGCAAATGCCGAGCCGGGTGTTCGACGAGCTCGTTCGCGCCCCGTCTCGGCCTCGCTTGATCCAACCGGTAGAGGCCGGC
>JBAUTC010000308.1:0-9025 GCA_049582025.1 Thiomonas sp. | reverse complement strand
TCGCCCATCGGCTGATGCGGGCGCAGGACAAACTTCGGCTGTTCGAGCTGCACCCCAGCGACCACCGCCTGCTGGACGCTACTTTCGGTGCGCAACCGGGAGTGCAGGTCCGTTGTGCCGACGGCTTTGTCGCACTCAAAAGTCTGTTGCCGCCGCCAGATCGTCGCGCGGTGGTGCTGCTGGACCCGTCGTACGAACTCAAGACCGACTATGCCGCGCTGCGCAACACGGTGAGCGATGCGCTCGGGCGCTTTGCCGTGGGCACCTATGCCGTGTGGTATCCGGTGTTACAGCGGCGTGAATCACATCTGCTGCCGCAGCAATTGCGCCGGATCGCGGGTCAGGCCGACTGGCTTGACGTGCGCATGCAGGTCCGCGAACCCGATGCCAGCGGCTTCGGCCTGCTGGGCAGCGGCATGTTCATCATCAACCCGCCGTGGACCCTGCACGCCACTCTGCGCGATCTGCTGCCCTGGCTGACCGGGACGCTCGGTCAGTTCAAGGGCGCACATTTTGCGTTGGAGCAGCAGGCGAGTTAGTTTGCCCGAGCTCCTCGGATGACGGCGGAAATGGCCGCCAATCTGTCAACTATTGTCAAAAGTTGGCGTGCAAGTCTTGCATTTGTCACAAATCCCGCAGACCATTTAGCCGTGTAGGGATGCGTCGTCCCTGCCGTCCGTCCATTGGCGTGCGCCAAACCCGACAGGCGCCTCGCGCCGTCCGGCGTCGCTTTACACGTCCAGGAGTCCTCTATGGCAGTCAGCTTTGAATTGCATAAAAACGACAAGGGCCAATTTCACTTTTCGCTCAAGAACGCCGACGGCGCCACCTTGTTGAGCAGCGAACAATACGAGAGCAAGGCGTCTGCCGAAAACGGCATCGCGTCGGTCAAGAAAAACAGCGTGCTGCCCGAGCGGTTTGACAAGCAGGTCGCCAGCGACGGTCGTGCCTACTTCACCCTGAAGGCGGCCAACCATCAAGTGGTTGGCACCAGCCCGATGTTCGGTACGGCCGACAAGCGCGATGCCGCTCTCGCCATGGCACATGCCGATGCCGAGCACGCCGCGGTGCACGACCACACCTGACTCCTTGGCAACACGCACACGGCTTGACCCTGCCCAAAACGGCCGTTGTGCCACGCCGATAGACTGGCACGGATTGCACTTCACCGGAGTTCATCCGTGCGTCATGTTCGTATCGCCATCCTCGGCGCCGGCACAGCAGGCCTGACCGCGCTGTCCCAAGTGCGCAAGCACACCGACAACTTTGTCATCATCAACCACGGCCAGTACGGCACAACCTGCGCCCGCGTGGGCTGCATGCCGTCGAAGGCGCTGATCCAGGCCGCTGACGATTTTCATCGCGGCAATGCGCTGTCCACGCTGGGCATTCGCGGCGGCGAAGGCTTGCGCGTCGATCTGCCGGCCGTGCTGCAGCGGGTGCGCGAGTACCGCGATGCGCGCGTGGCCGGGGTGCTCGGCGCCACCAATGGTCTGCAACCGGCGCAGAACATCGCGGGACAGGCGCGCCTCGACGGGCCAAATCGGGTCATTGTCATCCGCCCGGATGGGCAGGAAGAGCCCATCAGCGCCGATCACATCCTCATCGCCACGGGCACACGCCCGGTGGTGCCCGAAGTCTGGCGCGCATTCGGCGAGCGCATTCTCACCACCGACGATTTGTTCGAACGGCCCGATCTGCCAAGCCGCATTGCCGTGGTCGGCTTGGGTGTGATCGGCCTGGAGTTGGGCCAGGCGCTGGCGCGGCTGGGGCTGGAGATCCACGGTTTTGAGCTGCGCGAGAGTCTCGGGCCGCTGACCGATCCAGTGATCCAGGCCGAGGCGCTGCGTCGCGTCGGCGCAGAGTTTCCTCTGCATCTGGGACGCGCCGTCACCCTGCGCGACAGCGCAGGCGGTACGGTGCTGGTGGACAACGGCGAGACAGTGGTCGAGGTCGATGCGGTGCTTGCGGCAATGGGGCGGCGCACCAATACCGACGGACTGAGGCTGGACACCCTCGGCGTGCCGCTGAACGCCCGCGGCTTACCGGATTTTGACCGCAATACGCTGCAGATCAGCGATCTCCCTGTGTTTTTTACCGGCGATGTGAACGGCGAACTGCAGGTGCTGCACGAGGCCTCGGACGAAGGCTTCATCGCCGCGTTCAACGCCATGCACGGACCGACCCGTTTCAAGCGCCGCGTGCCTCTGGCCATCGCCTTCACCGATCCGCAGATGGCGGTCGTCGGCCAGACCTGGCAAACGCTGCAAGGCCAGTCCTTCGCCACTGGCGGATTCAACTTCGCGCAGCAGCCGCGCGCCATGGCCATGTTGCGCGCTGCCGGACAATTGCATGTGTATGCCCAGCCGGGCAGCGGCAAACTCCTGGGCGCAGAATTGTGCGTTCCCGGCGCCGAGCATCTGGGACATCTGCTGGCGCTGGCCATTCAGCGCGACATGACTGTGGCGGAACTGCTCACTCTCCCCTTCTATCACCCCGTGCTTGAAGAGGGCTTGCGTGCTGCACTGCGGGTGCTGGCACGGGCAGTGTATGGGGATGCGCCGTTGGAAATGGCGCGGCTGTAATTTGTTTTATCGTCGTTCTTTTTGTATCGGACATTTCTTATGATCTTCGATCTAGCCATCATTGGCGCCGGCCCAGCCGGACTATCCATGGTGCGGGCGCTGGCCGATAGCGGCCTGCGCATTGCCCTCGTTGAGCAGCAAAGCGCTGCCGCGCTGGCCGACCCGCCCTTCGACGGGCGTGAAATCGCCCTGAGTCTGCGCACTCTGCGCACCCTGCGCGAGTCCGGGGTGCTGGATCACATTCCTGAAGATCAAGTGTTTGCGTTGGAGCACGCGGTGGTGCTCAACGGCAATGACAGTCACCCCATGCGCGTGTCGCCGCTGCGCGGAAAAACCGCATTGGGCGCGCTGGTGCCCAACCAGCAGATCCGCCGCGCGGTGTGGGCCGCGGTGCAAGGGCAGAGTGGGTACACCCTGTTCGACCAGACCCGCCTGGGCGCGGTGCGCAACGATGCGCAGGGCGTGGAACTCGACCTGGAACCCGCCGCGAGCGTGGGTGCCACCATCACCATCCGCGCCAAGATGCTGATTGCGGCAGACAGCCGCTTTTCCGATACCCGCCGCAAGATGGGCATCGGCGCGGATTCGCACGATTTCGGCAAGACCATGCTGGTCTGCCGCATGCACCACGAGCAGCCGCATCACCATACGGCGTGGGAATGGTTCGGCTTTGGCCAGACGTTGGCGCTGCTGCCCCTGTCCGAGCATCTGTCCTCGGTGGTCCTCACCCTGCCGCAGCATGAAATGCAGGCGCTGCTGGACCTGCCCGACGCCGACTTCGAGCGCAACATCGCCCAGCGCTACCAAGGCCGCCTGGGCGCGATGAAGCGTGCCGGCAGCCGTCACAGCTATCCGCTGGTCGGTGTGTATGCACAGCGTTTCATCGCACCGCGTTTTGCATTGATAGGCGACGCAGCGGTGGGCATGCATCCGGTCACCGCGCATGGATTCAACTTCGGTTTGCACGGGGTGGACCTGCTGTCACGCGAGATTCTCGCCGCCGCGCGTGCGGGTACCGACATTGCCGCCTCCGAGCGCCTGCAGCGGTATGAGGCGGCGCATCGCCGCGCTACCCGCCCGCTGTATCTCGCCACCCAGGCCATCGCCACGCTCTATACCGACGATCGTGGCCCAGCCAAGTTGTTGCGCCGCCTGATGCTCGACGCTTCAAGTCGCATCGGCCCGCTGCGGCTGGCCATTGCCACGGCACTCAGCGAGGACGGGCTGAGTGTGCGCGGGCTGTTGCCGCGTCTGAGCTGAGTGCCCCCCAAAGCCGGGCTTTGCCCGGCCAGTCCCCGAGGGCGCAGAAGACTTGGGGCTGCGCTGCTTTTCTTGGCTTTACAGCGCGTCGTGCAGTGCACGGAACGCGCCGTCCTGCCGCGCCAGCAACTCTGCCGGGGCGCCGGTTTCCACCACCCGGCCCGCTTCCATCACCAGCACGCGATCCACCGCGGCGGGCAGCGCAGCGACACGGTGGCTGATGAGCAGCACGGTGCGCCCCTGCATCAGTTGCGCGATATCGTGCAGCAGGTCGCGCTCGGTCAGCGCGTCCAGCCCTTCAGTCGGCTCGTCAAGGATGAGCAGTGGGGCGTTTCGCAGCAGTGCGCGCGCAATGGCCACGCGCCTTGCCTGCCCGCCCGAAAGCCGCATACCTGCCTCGCCCACCCAGGTTTCGTAGCCCTCGGGCAGCGAGGTGATGAAGTCATGCAGCTGCGCTGCCTTGCAGGCGGCGATCACCTCGTCCGGCGTGGCTTCGGGCTTGGCCAGCATGAGGTTGTCGCGGATGGTGGTGTTGAACAGATAAGTGTCTTGCGACACCACCGCGATGTGCGCGCGCAGCGCGTCACCCGGCCAGGCGCGCAGATCGTGCCCGCCAATGCGCACGCTGCCCTCCTGATAGTCCCAGAAGCGGAGCAGGGCTTGGACCAGGGTGCTTTTGCCTGCCCCGCTGGGGCCAACCAGCGCGACACGCTCGCCTGCCTGCAGATGCAGGCTCAGACCGTCCAGAGCCCAGGCGGGTGCGGTGGCCTGGGCGCCGGGGTAGCGCAGGCGCAGACCGTCGATCTCGATGCTGGCTTGTGTCCATTGCGGCACGGGAAGGTCGGCGGCTTCTTCGATCTGGGGCCGGGCGTCAATGATGCTGAACACCCGCCGCGCCGCTGCCAGCGTTTCGCCCAGCATCTGCAGGGCCAGCGGCAACGGCAACACCGCCTCGAAGCTGGCGAGGACGAAAAGCGCCATCATGGGCAGCTGTGCCCGTGTGATGGACGCATCGGTCACCAGAGGAATGGCCAGCAGCAGGGCGCTCCACATGGCCAGATTGGCACACAGGCCGAGCAAGCCTTGCGACACGCCAGTAGCGCGGCTGAGCTGGCGCTGCTGGCCGATCATGTCATCGGTCAGCGCACCGATGCGCAGCGCCTGCCGCTCCACGCCGCCATAGATGCGGAGTTCGCCCAGTCCTTGCAGCCCGTCCACCGCGGCGCTGCGCAATTCGGCACGCAAATCCACCAAACGCCGTCCCGGCGCATGACCCAGGCGGAAGGTCAGCAAGGGCACGGCCACACCTGAAAGCAGGAGAAACGCCAGGGTGGACGCGGCGACGCGCCCGCTGAACAGCGCCATCATTCCCAGAATTACCGCCCCTCCGACCAGCGCCACTCCCACGGGCACGATCACCCGCAGGTAAAGGTGGTTGAGTGCGTCGATGTCGCTCAGGATGCGGCTGCTCAGGTCGGCGCTGCGCAGTTCCTGCAGGCGCGCCGGGGCCAGCGGTTCGAGTTGCCGGTAAAACCACACGCGCAATTCCTGCAGCAGCCGGAAGGTGGCTTCGTGGGTGATCAGGCGTTCGATGTAGCGCCCGGCGGTGCGGGTAATGGCCATGCCACGGATGAAGGCTGCCGGGGTGAAGTAATCCATCGCAGCACCGACCAGACCGACCAGGGCCATTTGCGCGATGAACCAGCCTGAGGTCGCCATCAGCGCGACATTGGCGAGCACCGTGACCAGCGACGCCAGGGCGCCCCAGAGCATCCACTTGCGGTAGGGCCGGAACAGGCCGATGAGGCGTTGCAGATCGGCCCTGGCCTGAGTGGGGTCGAAGTCGGCGGGCAGGGGGTTCCAGCTCATGCGCGAATCTCCTCAGTCGGCGCGGAAGGGGTGTCGTGCGCGCGGACCAACGCGGCGAATGCACCGTCTGCGGCAAGCAGTGCCTGCGGTGCGCCCTGCTCCACCACACGGCCCGCGTCGAGCACCACCACATGATCGGCGCGCAGCACTGTGCCCAGGCGGTGCGCCGCGAGGATCACGCAGCGCTGACGCGCGAGGCGGCGAATGACCTCGCCCACCAGAGCCTGAGTGTGGGCGTCGAGTTGTGCAGTGGCTTCGTCCAGCAGCACCAGTGGCGCGGGTTTGAGCAGGGCGCGCGCCAGCGCCAGCCGCTGCACCTGCCCGCCCGACAGCCCCATGCCGCGCTCGCCCAGCGGAGTGTCATAGCCCTGCGGCAAGGCAGCAATGAAGTCATGCGCCTGCGCGGCCCGCGCGGCGCACTCCACATCCTCTTGCGTGGCCCGCGTCTGCCCGAGGGCGATGTTGTCGCGCACCGTGCCCTCGAAGACATGCGGACGCTGTGGCACCCAGGCCACCTGGCGCAGCCAGTCAGCGCCGTCGAGGGCGTTCAACGGTGTGTCACTGACAAGAATGCGGCCATGCGCTGGCTGCACCAGCGCCATCAGGGCGTGCAGTACCGTGCTCTTGCCCGCGCCGCTGGCGCCGACCAAGGCGGTGAGGCCGCGCGCCGGGGCGGCAAAGCTCACGGCGTCGAGGGCCGGGGCCAGATTGTCGGCATAGCGCACGCTAACTGCATCGAAGCGGATGCGCACATGGTCTGCCGCGTCCAGTTGTTGCGTGCCTCCGGCGGGCTGTGCGTGTAGCAGGATGGGGGTGTTGAGCAGTTTGAGCAGGCTCTGCGCGGCGCCGATGGCCTCCATGCGGGCGTGATAGAAGGTGCCCATATTGCGCAGCGGCAGGTAAAACTCGGGGGCGAGAAGCAGCACGAAAAAGCCGTTGAAGAACTCCATCTTGCCGTAAAACAGCCGAAAACCGATCAAAACGGCGACCATGGCAATGCTCATGGTGGAGAGGAACTCCAGGACGACCGACGACAGGAAGGCCATTCGCAACACCTTCATGGTGCCGATACGGTACTGCTCCGTCAGTGCGGCCACGACCTTGGCTTCATGGCGGCTGACCCCAAATAGCTTGAGCGTCGTCAGTCCCTGCAGTGTGTCCAGAAACCGGGCGCTCATGCGCGCGAGCAGCTGCCATTGCTCCTGGTTGAGGGTCTCGGTGCCCTTGCCCACCAGAATCATGAAAATGGGGATCAGCGGCGCGGTCCCCAGCAGCACCAGCCCGGAGATCCAGTCCTGCGGCAGCACGAACACCAGAATGGATAGCGGCACCAGTGCGGTGAGCGACATATTGGGCAGATAGCGGGCGTAATACGCCTCCAGTGCGTCGATGCCGACCACGATGGAATTGGCCAGATCGCCGCTGGACTGGCGGGTGAGCCAGAGCGGCCCGAGCGCCTGCAGGTGGTCGTACAACCGTGCGCGCAGATCGCGCCGCACCTGTGCTGCCGCCTCGAAGGCCACGTCCTCCGAGGCACGCATCAGTGCGAAGCGCAAGGCGAAAATCGGCAACATCGCCGCCAGATACCACCACACATCGCCCAGATGCTGGTGACCGATGATGACCGCAGACACCACGCGCGCCAGCAGCCAGGCCTGCACAATGATCAGCCACCCTGCAAACAGCCCCAGCCCCACTGCACGATTCAGCGCGGGGCGGATGTCTTTCTTATGCGACTTGAGCCAGAGTTCTTCGGGAGTTGCCAAGGTGGGGCTGCGTGAGTGAATTGGAGAGGGCGCCTTCGCGGGGCCCGGCGAAGGCGTCATCTTAGGTGGAGCTGTGGTGCCGATCGCTCAGCTGCAGGGGTTAAATTCACCGGAATCAGTTGAGCCGCGCAGATCGCGGCGGACAATCGCCATTTGCTGCCGCGTTGCGGCTTTCTCCAATCAGGAATTCTCATGGACGACAAACAGCCTCACAGCGTCACCCTCAAGCAGGTCAAGGATTACCAGTTCGACATCCATTACGCCGAGGGCCAGCCCACCATCCTGGCCGACGAGCCACCGCCGCTGGGCGAGGGCGCGGGGCCTTCGCCCTCGCAGCTGCTGCTCGCCGCCGTGGGCAACTGCATGAGTTCCAGCCTGTATTTCGCGCTTTCCAAGTTCAAGCTCGACCCCAAAGGGCTGACCACCACCGCCACCGGCGAGATCGGCCGCAACGAGGCGGGCCGTCTGCGCGTGCTGTCCATCAACGTGGACATCCGCATGGGCTCCGTTGCAGAGGGAATGGAGCGCCTTGATCGGGTGCTGATGCAGTTCGAACAGTTCTGCACCGTGGGCGAAAGTGTCCGCCAGGGCATCCCCATCACCGTCTCGGTTTACGACGGCACTGGGCGAAAACTCAAATAATTCCAGACAATGGCGGAGTCACTTGACACACTCCGCCATGACTTCAAATCCAACTCCCGTGCCAGCGCAGCCTGGCTTTCCCGATGCCCGCGCCGCCTGGGATGCGCGCTTCGCCAAACCCGGCCTGCTCTTCGGCGCCGAGCCCAATGCCTTTGTTGTGCGCGAAGCTGTGCGCCTCGCGCCGCACAGCCAGATTCTCAGCGTGGCTGACGGCGAGGGCCGCAACAGCCTGTGGCTGGCCGAACAGGGCCATGCCGTCACTGCGTTCGACATTTCTCCGGTCGCTGTGGACAAGGCGCGGCACTGGGCGCAGGAGCGCGGCGCCGCGGTGGACTTCCACGTCGCCAGCGTGGACGACTGGAACTGGGCGCCCGACCGATTCGATGCGGTGGTTGCCATCTTTGTGCAGTTCGCCGACCCTGCCCTGCGCGCGCGCCTGTTTGCGGGCATGTGGCGCACCCTGAAGCCCGGCGGGCTGCTGTGCCTGCAGGGCTACACCCCCAAACAACTCGACTATCGCACCGGTGGCCCCGGCAAGCTCGAACATCTCTACACGTCCGATCTGCTACGCACCCTGTTGCCCGAGGCCGACTGGCTGGTGCTGCGCGAACATGAGGCCAGCCTGCAGGAAGGCGCGGGCCACGATGGGCCCTCGGCGCTGATCGATGCGGTGGCGCGCAAGGGTTGAATCGTCCGGCTTGATCCCGCCAGGGCGGGAGTTTTTATTCCCGAGGCAGCCCTTAGAACGGAATGTCGTCGTCCATGTCGTCGAAGTTGCCTGCCGGTTTGCTCGCCGCTGGCGCGGGGGCGCGGCTCGGCGCCGGGCGGCTGGGGACGGATTCACGCGGGCGACTGTAGCCATCGTCGCCGCCCGAGCTGCTGCTGCCTTCACGGCCGCCGAGC
>JBAUTC010000307.1:0-8458 GCA_049582025.1 Thiomonas sp. | reverse complement strand
GAAACTGAAGAACATGGGTTCCGACCTCGGTTCCGCAGTCAAGGGCTTCAAGGACGGTATGCGTGATGCCAGCGCAGACGACAAACCCGCCGAGGCCGACAAGCAACTTGCCGCGGAAGCCAGCGCCAAGAAAGAAGCCATTGACGTGCAGGCCAAAGAGAAATCTTCCTCCTGACCGTGGCAGCAGTCCGCGTACCGGCAGCGATGCCGGTTTTTTGTTCTGCGGCCGCTCCTCGCGGCACCACGCAGCGTTTCTCACCCCCCTGACCGCCCATGTTTGACATCGGAATGTCGGAAATCGGCCTGATCGGCGTGGTTGCGCTTGTCGTGCTCGGGCCTGAAAAGCTGCCGCGTGTTGCGCGCACGGCGGGTAACCTTCTGGGTCGGGCGCAGCGCTATCTTGCCGAAGTGAAGGCCGAGGTCAATCGCCAGATTGACCTGGAAGAACTGCGCAACGTGAAGTCTTCCCTGGAAACTGCTGCGCAGGACATGAAAAAGTCCGTGTCCGATAACGTGGCCGAAGTGCAGGGCAGTTTTGACGATGCCTGGAAAGAAGCCACGGCCGGGCTGAGCGGAGAAACTGACCCGTCGATCTCCGACGGATTTTCCGCACCGAGTCTGCCCAGCCCGGACTATCCGTCCAAAAAGCGCAAGAAGCTCTCGGGAAACACCGTGCCGCAGTGGTACCGCAGGCAGGCGCGTGTGCGCACGCAGGCCTTGTCGGGCGCGGCGCGCATGGCGCGCTACCGCGTCAAGCGCTGATGCAGCGTTGCCGCGGCGGCGTTTTCCGCGTGTTCCATCCCCTCATTGCAAACGAGTGCATCGCCCGTGTCTGATTCCAATACCACCCCGACACCGGATAGTCCCGGAGCCGAACAGCCGTTCATGTCGCATCTGATCGAACTGCGCAACCGGCTCGTCCGGGCTATTGCGGCGATCGGTGTGGTGTTCATCGTGTTGTCGATCTATCCCGGGCCTTCCGGCTTGTTCGACCTGCTGTCGCAACCGCTCATCGCCAACCTGCCCAAGGGTTCGACGATGATCGCTATCGGCGTGATCTCGCCGTTTGTCGTCCCCATCAAGGTGACCTTGCTGGTGGCGTTCATGATCGCGCTGCCTGCCGTGCTCTATCAGGTCTGGGCTTTTGTCGCCCCCGGCCTCTACACCCATGAAAAGCGCCTGGTCATGCCGCTGATCATCAGCAGCACGCTGCTGTTTTACATGGGCGTGGCGTTCTGCTATTTCTTCGTGTTCGGGCGACTGTTCACGTTCATCCAGAGCTTCGCGCCGAAGGTGATCACCGCGGCGCCGGATATCGAGGCTTACCTGAGTTTCATGCTGACCATGTTCCTGGCTTTCGGTACGGCCTTTGAGGTACCGGTGGTGCTCATGGTGCTCGTGCGCTTCGGCCTGGTGTCGGTCGCACAGCTCAAGTCGTGGCGGAGTTACTTCATCGTGGTGGCCTTCATCGTGGCCGCTGTCGTCACTCCGCCGGACGTGGTGTCGCAGACTTCGCTCGCACTGTCGATGATTTTGCTATTCGAGGTGGGGATTCTCGCCGCCAAGCATCTGGTGAAATATTCCGCGCCGCCAAGTGACGACGAAACGGATGCGGAGTCTCCCGCGCCCTGAGGTTTGCGCTGCTCAGGGAAGAACGCCTTCGCCGTCTTCTGCGGGCGGTGTCTCACCGATGTTCGGCGGGCGGGTGCCGATACTCAGCTGGAGGATTTCGGGTTTGCCATCGCGCAGGACCTGAATCGTCGCCTCGCTGCCCGGTTTGAGCGCGGCAACCGCGTTGAGCAATTGACCCGTGTTGACGACCGCCTTGCCCGCCACATCCAGCACAACGTCGCCAGGCTTTACTCCTGCTTTGTCAGCCGGTCCCTGGCGCAACACGCCGATGATGACCACGCCTTCGGGATGCGGCAGATTCAAGGAACGGGCCAGTTGAGCGGTGACGTCTTGCGGCTCGACGCCGATCCAGCCGCGTACCACTTGACCTGTGGTGATGAGCTGCTGCATGACGTTGCGTGCCGTGGACACCGGCACGGCAAAGCCGATGCCCAATGAACCGCCGCTGCGCGAGAAGATGGCGGTGTTGATGCCGATGAGGTTGCCGTTCGCATCCACCAATGCGCCACCAGAGTTGCCGGGGTTGATCGCGGCATCGGTCTGAATGAAGTTCTCAAAGGTGTTGATGCCCAACTGCGTCCGGCCCAAGGCGCTGATGATGCCCTGCGTCACCGTCTGGCCAACGCCGAAAGGGTAGCCGATGGCAAGCACGACATCGCCCACGCGTGAATTGACGTCGTTGCCGAATGTGATGACCGGCAGATTGCTCAGCTGGATACGCAACACCGCCAGATCGGTATCGGGATCGCGACCGACCAAAGCGGCTTTTGCCTGGCGCCCATCGGCCAGCGTGACCTCGATCTGGTCCGCACCGTCAATGACATGGTTGTTGGTCAGGATGTATCCGTCCGGGCTGACAATGACGCCTGATCCCAATCCGACCGTGGGTTGCCGATTGCCCTGAAACTGGCGGCGCCAGGGGTCCAGTTGCGGAACACGGCGCGGCGCCTTGGAGGTGGTGACGGAGACCACGGCAGGTATCGCTTTGAGCGCAGCGGCGCTATAGCTGCCCGCGGCGGAACGCGCCGGTGCAGGGGCCGGTGCATCCTGGATGGTGACGACTGCGGGCTTGCTCATCACACTCGCGGCGGGCATGCCAAATTGCACCCATTCCGGCTTGAGGGTGGAGACAACGAACAGCGCACCAAGCGCAATCGTCACAGTCTGGGAAAATAGCAGCCAGAGGCGTCGCATAAATTGACATCGAGTGGAAGGTTTCCACATGGCGGCGCATCGTCACGCTTCAAGGCCACCCATGCACAGAGACCATTTGCTGAGCGAAATCGAGGGGTTTCTCGATTGCGCGAATTTCACTGATTATTGCCCAAATGGTCTGCAGGTCGAGGGTCGCGACGAGATTCGGCGCCTCGTCACCGGGGTAACGGCCAGCCTGGCGCTGATCGAGCGCGCCATTGCACTGCGGGCCGACGCCATCCTCGTGCATCATGGGTATTTCTGGAGGGGCGAAGATCCGCGCGTCATCCGTCAGAAGCGCAAGCGTCTCGGTCTGCTGCTGGCCGCGGACATCAACCTGTTCGCCTACCACCTGCCACTTGATGCACACTGCGAGGTGGGCAACAACGTCATGTTGGCCAGGCGGATGGGTTGGTCGGTGCAGGGGCGATTCGGCAAACAGCAACTTGGTTGTCTGGGCAGCGCGTCGCAGCGCACCGTGGGTCAAATGGCCCAGGCGATCACACGCAGCCTCGGACGCGCGCCGCTGCTTGTCGGAGAGCAGGACGCCGCGGTCGGGCAACTGGCCTGGTGTACCGGGGCGGCACAAGACTGGATCGAGGATGCCTGGGCAGCGGGGGCCAAGACGTTTGTGAGCGGCGAAATTTCAGAACCCACCGCGCACTTCGCACGCGAAATGGGCATCACCTATCTGGCCTGCGGCCACCATGCAACCGAGCGCGATGGCATCCGTGCGCTGGGTGATCACCTTGCCACACACTATGAACTCGACCATGTCTTCGTCGATCTCGACAATCCCGCCTGAAGTGCAAGGCAGACGCCCCATCGCCATTACTCTGGGCGATGCCTGCGGCATCGGCCCCGAAACGATTGTGCGTGCCTACGCCCGCGGTGAAGCGACCGGCTGCGTGGTGTACGGCGATGCCGACTGGCTGGCGCGCACCGCACGCACCATGCGTTTCTCGCCCGACAGCAGCCGTCCGGTGATTGCGGAACTCGATGCTTTGTCGGACTGGGCCGATGTGCCGGAAGGCGCAATACCCGTCCTGCCTGTCGTACATCTGCCTGAGGATTTGCGCATGGGCCAGGTCGATGCGCGCGCCGGCGCTGCGGCCTTTGCATGCATCGAATCGGCTGCCAGGGATGCGCTGGCAGGTCGTGCAGCGGCAGTGGTGACCGCCCCGATCCACAAGGCCGCGCTGCATGCCGCGGGCGTGGATTTCCCCGGGCATACGGAAATCCTGCAGCACATCGCCGGTGGTGTGCCGGTGCGCATGATGCTGGCGAATGAACAACTCAAGACCGTGCTGGTGACGGTGCATTTGGCGCTGCGCCAGGCTATCAATGCGGTGACCACAGACGCCGTCCTGCAGACCCTGCGCATTTCCCATCAATCCGCCCGTGCCTGGGGGATGACAGCACCGCGCATCGCTGTGGCGGGGCTGAACCCTCATGCCGGGGAAAACGGCTTGTTCGGTGACGAGGAGGCGCTAATCATCGCCCCGGCCATTGCCCAGGCGTGCAGCGAGGGCATCGACGCCAGCGGCCCGTATCCTCCGGACACCGTGTTCATGCGTGCCCGCCACGATCCACCCGCGCATCCAGGGGCATTCGATATCGTGGTGGCCATGTATCACGACCAGGGTCTGATTCCGGTGAAGTATCTGGGCGTGGAGCAGGGGGTGAATGTCACACTGGGCCTGCCTTTCGTGCGCACCAGTCCCGACCACGGCACCGCGTTCGACATTGCGGGAACGGATTCGGCGGACCCGTCCAGCCTCATCTCAGCCATCCGCATGGCGCGGCACTTGACCGCGCAGTAACCCTTACAGTCCTACACCAAGCAACAGGCTGCGCAACTCGCGCAAGGCGAGGTCGATGTTGGGATGCTCCGCTGCAAAGCGTGTGGCCAGGGTCTGCGCCTGCGCTGCCAGATCTTCGGCCTCCGCAGGGGCGGAAGGTTCACTCTGCTTGTGTTCGAGCGCCGCCTGGATGTCCTGATCCAGCGTCTGCAGCAGACTTTTGAGTTCGGGGTCGAGTGTGGGTTGCGATTGCAGCACAGTGTGCAGGCGTTGCAGGGTGTCGCGGATTTGCGTGTCAGACATGGTGTTGGGGAGAGTGAAGAACGAAGGCATTGTGCCGAGGCACGGGATGCGCAGCAAGCACGCGGATCAAATCATGGCCAGGGAGTGCTTGCGTCGGGGCGGGGGGAACGCCGCGTCGAGCATGCGCAGATCGGTGGCCGAGAGATGCAATTGCGTGGCAGACAGATTGTCCCGCAAATGCGCGGTGCGTGATGCTTTGGGAATGGCGATGACTTCGGGTTGACGCAGCACCCAGGCGAGAGCGACTTGCGCGGCGCTGACGCCGAGCCGTTTAGCGAGTTCCTGCACCGTGGCATGCCCGCTGAGCGCGCCCTGATCGATCGGGCTATACGCCATCAGCGGCAGATTATGGCGCGCCTGCCAAGGCAGGAGGTCGAACTCGATACCGCGCGCGCCTAGGCTGTAATACACCTGATTTGCCGCGCACTGTTTTCCTGTGGGCAGGGCATGGAGTTCTTCCATGTCGTCCACGTCAAAATTGCTCACACCCCAATGGCGGATCAGACCGCGGGCTTGAAGGCGCGCAAAACCGTCGAGCGTTTCCGCCAGCGGATAGTCGCCGCGCCAGTGCAGCAGATAGAGGTCGACGTATTCCAGCCGGAGTCGGCGCAGGCTGCGCTCACAGGCGTCCACCACGCCCTGGGTGGAGGCGTGGTGCGGATAGACCTTGCTGACGACAGTGAGGTGTTCGCGTGCACATTCCCCGGCGGAAAACGCTTGCTGCAGTGCTGTACCCAGCATGGTTTCGGCCCCGCCTTCGCCATACATTTCAGCGGTGTCGATGAGACGATAGCCCATGCGCAGCGCTTCGCGCACAGCGAGGATTTCCGCGTCTTGCTGTTCGGCGCGTTCTCCCATTTTCCAGGTGCCCAAACCCAGGGCCGGAATGAGGGTGCCATCGGGAAGCCGGCGGTTGAGTGTCGGTGTGCTCATGGATTAAGACATCAGAGGAAATTCAGAAAAACCAGCGCAGCCAGCGGCTGTCGACCGCGCCAATCAGCAGCACGGCAACGACGAAGCCGACGACGAACGCCATCAGGGTCTGCAGAAGTTGGTTGGTGCGCCGTTGTTCCTGCAGCAGTTCGCGCAGCAGCGGATCGTCGCGCTTGTCCTGCGCGAGCAGAGCCTGATGCAGCAGGCGCGGAATCTCTGGCAAGTACTGGGCGTACCGCGTGGATTCGTTCTTGAACTTGTCGCGGAACGCGGGCCAGCCCACCTGGCTTTTCATCCACTTTTCGAGAAAGGGCTGGGCCGTGGTCCAGAGGTCGAGTTCGGGGTCAAGCTCTCGGCCCAGGCCCTCGATATTGAGCAGGGTCTTTTGCAGCAGGACGAGCTGGGGCTGGATTTCCACCTTGAAGCGGCGCGACACCTGGAATAGCCGCATCAACACCTGTCCCAACGAAATGTCCTTGAGCGGGCGGGCGAACTGCGGCTCACAGACGCTGCGCACCGCGGCTTCAAGTTCGTCGATGCGTGCATCCGCAGGCACCCATCCAGACTCCACATGCAGCTCGGCCACGCGCTTGTAATCGCGGTGGAAAAAGGCGATGAAGTTCTGCGCCAGATAGTCCTTGTCGAAGTCGGACAGGGTGCCGACGATGCCGAAATCCAGCGCGATGTAACGGCCAAACGTTTCGGGTTGCAGGCTGACCATGATGTTGCCTGGATGCATGTCCGCATGGAAAAAACCGTCGCGGAACACCTGGGTGAAAAAAATGTCCACGCCGGCCTTGGCCAGTTGCTTGAAATCGACGCCTGCTGCGCGCAGCGCATCGATGCGGCCGATCGGCAAGCCATACATGCGTTGCATCACAATGACATCGCTGCGGCACAACTCCCAGTGCATCTCAGGGATCAGAATCAAATCAAGCGAGGCCATATTGCGTCGAAGCTGCGTTCCGTTGGCGGCTTCGCGCACCAGATCGAGTTCATCGTGCAGGTACTTGTCGAATTCGGCGACCACTTCGCGCGGTTTGAGGCGTTTGCCATCGCTCCACAGTCTGTCAACCAACGCGGCCATGGTGTGCATGAGCGCCAGATCCTCTTCAATCACCTTGTACATGCCTGGGCGCAGCACCTTGACCGCAACCTCGGCGCCGCCCTGATGCGCCCGCAAGGTCGCGAAATGCACCTGTGCGATGGACGCGCTGGCCACGGGCTTGCGCTCGAAGGTGGCAAACAGCGCCTCGATCGGCTTGCCGAAGGCGCGTTCGATGATGGCCACGGCGACTTCGGAATCGAACGGTGGCACGTTGTCCTGGAGTTTGGCCAGTTCGTCGGCAATGTCGGGCGGCAGCAGATCGCGGCGGGTGGAAAGCACCTGGCCGAACTTGACGAAAATCGGCCCGAGGCTTTCCAGCGCCAGGCGCAAACGCTCCCCACGCGGCTTGGTCAGCGGGCGGCCGAGGGTCAGCACACGGCTGAGCCGCCGCAGCCACGGGTGGTGGAAGCTGGACAGTGCCATCTCGTCCAGACCATGGCGCAGGATGACGGAAAAAATCTTGATGAGGCGGAGCAGGCGGCGCATGGGTCTGTCAGCTTCCGTTGGCGCCAAGTTGCTTGCGCAGCAGGGCGAGTCGTTTTTCCAGCCGTGCGGCGCGATCGCGCAACTCGCGCACAGCCTCCTGCTGCTGCGTCAGTTCGCTGCGACTGACCAGATCACGTGGGCGGGCAGAAAACCAGTCGCGCGCGCGGTCGTTGGCACGTTGCCATGCCTGTTTTCCTTGCGTGGCGGCGGTTTGCCCGGTGTGCACGAGGCGATGCGCCGGGATGTCCCCGATGAGCTGTGCCAGATCGTCCTCCGCATCCCAGCGCACATGCGCCATCAGCCATGAAAGCGTTTGAGCCAGCTCCGCGTCACCGCGCACACGTGCTCCGCTCAGACTGAGGGGCGCGCGTTTCGCGACGGCGTCGCGCAAGGCGTCGATGTCGAGTGTGATGTGCAGATGCGCGGCGTCTGCAGTGAGCGCTGCATCCGTCGCCGTGCGCAACGCGCCTTCGGAGTCGATCTCCCACGGCAGATCAACCCCAAGGGCACTGAACACCAGTGTTTTTCCGACATGCGCGCGCAGCTTGCCCTGCGCTTGAGGATCGGCGGCGAGCAGATGATTGATCGCAGGTAAGACGAGGGTCTGAAGTCTGCGAGCGAGTTGTACGCCGTCGGGGATCAAATTCTGGAAGTCGGGGATGCGCATGGGATGGTTCGATAGCAAACTCATTCTAGAAGCCACCCTTCCGCTCGAGGCGACGCAGAGCAAGAGTTCCATGGAAAACGCCGCAGCGCTTGCGCGACTGCGGCGTTTGGAGGGAGCTCGGCTGGATCAGTTCAGCTGCTGGATGCCTGCAAGTTGCCAGCCGCTGGAGCCATTGCGCGGTTTGACCAGATTCCACATTTCCCGTATCGGGCTGGCACCGCCCCAGGTTTCTTCGCGCACCAGTCCGGAGAATTCGACGCTGGCGAGGTATTCGGTCGGGGTTTCTTCCAGATCGAGCAGCGAGGCCTCGATTGTGACGATTTCCGTCTTGTT
>JBAUTC010000306.1:0-15127 GCA_049582025.1 Thiomonas sp. | reverse complement strand
TGCCATTGGCGGCGCTGGTGTGGATGTTGTTCCACGGCTTCACACCCATGTTTGCCGGGATGATGGGGCTGTCGCTGACGGCCATTTTGCTGCTGGGCGCGGCCATCGCGGCGCGCATTTCGCACATGGCCTTCCGCATGGTGTTCTGGTTTGCCTGCGGCCTGGGCGCGGCAGCGTTTCTCCAGTTTGGCATCATGCCGGTGCTAGCCGTCATTGCCGTGCTGGTCGCCATCAACCTCGGGATCAAGGGCGGACAGAAAACTCTGATGGTGCTGTGTGACAGCCTGATCGACGGTGCGCGCCAGGCGCTGCCGGTCGGCATCGCCTGCGCCATCGTGGGCGTCATCGTCGGCGTGCTCACGCTGACAGGCGCGGCCACCAGTTTTGCCGGATTCATTGTGGACATTGGCAGCAAGAGCCTGCTGCTGTCGCTGCTGCTGACCATGCTGGTCTGCCTGGTGCTAGGCATGGGCATTCCAACCATTCCGAACTACATCATCACCAGCTCGATTGCCGCGCCCGCGCTGCTCAAGCTCGGCGTCCCGCTCATCGTCAGCCATATGTTCGTGTTCTATTTCGGCATCATGGCCGACCTCACGCCGCCGGTGGCGCTGGCCGCATTTGCCGCCGCCTCCGTGGCCAAGGCATCGCCGATGCGTATCGGCTTCAAGGCCACGCAGATCGCGCTTGCCGGGTTTGTCGTGCCCTATGTGGCGGTGTACGACCCGCAACTCATGCTGCAAGGCAACTGGACATGGCTGGGTGTGGCCTATGTCACGGCCAAGGCGGTGCTTGCGATCGTGCTGTGGGGCGCCGTGGCAGTGGGTTACTTGCGCGCCAATATGACGGTGATCGAACGCGTGCTGGCCTTTTCCGCCGCAGCCCTATTGATCACCGCGCTGCCAATGACGGACGAGACCGGATTCGCCCTCGCCGCAACAGTGCTGCTCTGGCATGGCTTGCGCGGACGCGGCAAGGCGATACCGGTCAGCTCCTGATTCGGCTTACAGCAGTTTCTGCCAGAACTGTGCCCGACCATGCGCAGGATCGAGCGCATAGGTCTCGAAACCGAAGCGGCGATAACTGGCGATGGCCGCCGCGTTGCCGTCGAGGACCTCCAGGGTGAGCTTGCCGCAGCCGCGGACGCAGGCCACTGCCTCGACGCGCTGCAACATACGGCGCGACAGCCCCTGGTTGCGGTAGGCCGGCGCCACATACACGTCATGCACGTTCATCAGCGGCCTCGCCTGGAAGGTGGAAAACCCCTCGAAACAATTGATCAATGCAGCTGGGGTATCACCATCCAGCGCGAGCACGCCGAAGTAGTCTGTGCGCTCGCGCAAGCGCTGCGCCAGCACCGCCTTGACGTCAGGGGCAAGGTCTTCGCCACCGCCCATCGGGTCGCGGGCGTAGCAGGAAATCAATTCAGTCACCGCATCGGCATGCTCGGGGCGGGACAAGTTCACGTCGACAAGGTCGATCACGCTGCATCACTCCAATGAAAACGGGGCGTCGCCGACGACACCCCGTGTGAGTCGCAATGGTAGCTCGGGTTTGCATCCGGACATCGCCTGATGCGCCGGTGTGGCCAGGCGCGAAACGCGCTGATCAGCCACCCAGTACCATCGCAACATGGCACTCCAATTGTTCGGTATTCCGGTTTCTCGCGGCATGGCCATCGGTCGTGCCGTCATCCTCGCCTCGGCCCGGCTGGACGTTGCGCATTACTTCGTCGACCACGGCTCGGAAGATTCTGAAATCGATCGCCTGCGCGCTGCACGCCGTGCCGTGCGCGCCGAACTCGACACCCTCAAAGCCGATCTTCCGGCGGACGCCCCCAGCGAACTGGCGGCCTTCATCGACGTGCACAAAATGCTGCTTGATGACCGGCAGATGGGCCAGGACACCATCACCTGGATCAAGCAGCGCCGCTACAACGCCGAGTGGGCGCTGACCGCGCAGCTCGACGTCATCTCGCGCAACTTCGAGGAGATGGACGACGCGTATCTGCGCGAACGCATCGCGGATGTGGAACAGGTCGTCGAACGCGTGCTGCGCGCCTTGCGCGGCAGCGCCGCACTGCCGGGCTCAACCAGCGGCAATGGTGATCTGGTGCTCATCGCCCACGACATTGCCCCTGCCGACATGCTGCAGTTCAAGACGGGCGTATTCCGCGGTTTCGTCACCGACGTGGGCGGAAAGACCTCGCATACCGCCATCGTCGCCCGGAGCCTGGACATTCCGGCCGTGGTGGGCGCGCGCTCGGCCGGCAGCCTGATCCGCCAGGACGATCTGGTCATCATCGACGGAGACAGCGGCCTGCTCATCGTCGACCCCTCGCCGGTCATCCTCGAAGACTACCGCCTGCGGCAGCAGGAATCCCAGCTCGCGCGCGAGCGGCTGAAGCGTCTGAAGTTCACCCCGGCGCGCACGCTAAACGCCGAGCGGGTGGAGCTGCTGGCGAACATCGAGCAGCCCGAGGATTGCGTGTCTGCCCTGGAGGCCGGCGCTTCCGGCGTGGGGCTGTTCCGCACCGAGTTCCTGTTCATGAACCGGGGCAGCGACCTGCCGGATGAAGACGAGCAGTACGAGGCTTATCGCCGCGTGCTGCAGGCGATGCCGGGAAAACCGGTCACCATCCGTACCATCGACATCGGCTCGGACAAGCCGATTGATGTCCAGGACTATCGCGACGGCGAGTTCACCCACCTCAACCCCGCGCTGGGGCTGCGCGCCATCCGCTACAGCCTGTCCGATCCGGCCATGTTCCGCATCCAGCTCCGCGCCCTGTTGCGCGCTGCCGCGCTGGGGCCGCTGAAGGTGCTCATTCCCATGGTGGCGCATGCCAGCGAAATTCGTCAGACCTTTGCCGAACTCGAAAAGGCCCGCACCGAACTGGCCGAATCCGGCGTCGCCTTCGGCCCGGTGGACGTTGGCGCGATGATCGAGGTGCCCGGCGCCGCGCTGGCGCTGCCACTTTTCCTGCGGCATTTCGACTTTTTGTCGGTCGGTACAAACGATCTGGTGCAGTACACCCTGGCCATCGACCGCGCGGACGAAAGCGTCTCCAATCTCTACGACCCGCTGCATCCTGCAGTGCTCAACCTGCTGGCCCAGACCATCGCGCAAACCCGCGCCGCTGCCGGCTGGAAAGGCCGCCCGGTGGAGATCAGCGTGTGCGGCGAGATGGCGGGCGATCCCGGCATGACGCGGCTGCTGTTGGGCATGGGGCTGCGCAGCTTTTCGATGCACCCGGCGCAGATCCTGTCGGTCAAGCAGGAGGTGCTGCGCGCCGATCCGGACAAACTCGCGCCGCTGGTGCAGACCGTGCTCAGCAGCTACGAACCCGAAGAGCAACAGGCCGCGCTGGCTGCGCTGAGCTGAACCAAGCGCGGAACCTGTTGGCGCGAATCCAGTCTCCCTCTCTTTGACAGCAGACTGTCCATGACCAATGTTCCCCGTTCACAACAGTTGCGTCGCAGCGCCAACAAGCGCGCTGCGCTGGCCCTGCTGAGCGCCGCACTGCTCATCCCTCCGGGCTGGGCGCAACCCGTCGATTCGCGCGATCCCGGCTACGCCAGCAATCTTCCCACACTGGGCGATCCGGCGCAGGGCAGTTTTTCTTCCGCGCAGGAAAAGCGGCTGGGCGAAATCATCATGCGGGAAATGCGGCAGGAACCCGCCTATCTGCACGACAGCCTGCTGCGCGACTATCTGCAAACCATTGTCGACCGTCTCACCCCGGCGGCACGACGCACCGCCGAAATGGAGGCACCGCGCAAGTTCCATGTGTTCCTGTTGCGCGACCGCAGTTTCAACGCCTTCGCCCTTCCCGGCGGGTGGATCGGTGTGCATACCGGCATGGTGATCGACGCGAAGTCGCATGATCAGGTCGCTGCCGTGTTTGCGCATGAAATGTCGCACATCACCCAGCGCCACATTGCGCAACGACTGGCGCAGGCAGGCAAGGACAAACTGCTGAGCATCGGCTCGCTCATTCTTGCCATCGCCGCCGCCAGCGCGGGACAGGATCAGGCGGCGCAAGGCCTGGCGCTGGGCGGACAGGCGGCAGCCATCGACAACACGCTGCGCTTTTCGCGCAGCAACGAACGCGACGCCGACCGTACCGGCACTGAAGTGCTCTCGGACTCCGGCTACCCGCCACAAGCCATGGCCAGCATGCTTCTGCGGCTGCAAACACTCTCCAGGCTGGACGATTCCGACGTGTTCGCCTTCCTGCAGGACCACCCTCTGACCAGCGAGCGCATTGCCGACGCAGAGGCGCGCGGCGGCGACAAACCCTTGCCGCCCGACCACGACCTGATGTTCTGGCTGATGAACGCCCGTGCACGCGCCCTCACCCCCGAGTCGCACGACGCCATGCTGCGCGAGGAAAAACAGTTCGGCGCCGACAAAGCCGACTTCCCGGCGCAGCAAGCCGCCTGGGCCTATGGACAGGCCGTGGTGCTGCAGCGTCTGAAGCGGTTTGACGCCTCTGCCGCCGCCCTCGCCCGCGCGCAAAGCGCGGCGGCAGAGGCCCCGGCCGATGAACGGCTGCCGCTGGATCTGCTGCACACGGAGTTGCTGCTGGACGCGCATCCTGTGCAGGCGCTGGATGAAGCACGCAAGCTCCAGACGCAATTTCCGCACTCCACCGCCACGCTGCACCTGCTGTCGCGCTGCCTGCTGGCACAGCCCGACAAGGCCCCGGCCCGAGACTTCCTGCGTCAGCAGACCGTGGCGCATCCTCAAGACATCTCCCTGTGGCAAGACCTGGCACGCGCCGATGCCGCGACCGGCGCATTCGCCGCACAGCACCGGGCCACGGCCGAGGCCTATTCCCTGCAAGGCAAGACCGAATCCGCCATCGAACAGCTGCATATCGCGCAGCGCACCCCAGGCGCGGATTACTTCGAAGCCTCCATCATTGACGCGCGGCTGCGTGCGCTCGAGCAGGAACACGCGCAACACAAGCTGATCGACAAAACGCTGCCGCAATGACCGCGTCGTCCACTCTGATCCCGCACGGATAATGCGGGCCATGCTTCCTTCCTCATCCGCTTCCACGGCCCAGACGCCCGCTTCGGCCGGTCTCTCCTTTTCGCATCAGCTCGCCCTCGGGCTGCTGGGTCTGGCGATGTCACTTCCCCTGATCTGGCCGTTCGATCCGGGCGTCGTGGCAAAAATGGGCACCACGCTGGTCGCCGCCATATTGTGGGCAGTGGTGTTTCTCGCCGCCGCGTGGGGCGGACTCACACCGCGCTTCGGCCTGGCCGCGCTGGGGTTTGGGGTGGTGGCCGTTGTGGTTGCCTTGCAGACCGTCAGCGGCCAGCTCGCCTATCCCAGCCAGGGAGCGATCACGGTCGCCATCCTCCTGAGCGCGGCGCTGATCGCTGGACTGGGCAATGCCGCGGCCCGCCACAGCAGTCCCGCCGCTGGCACCGAAGATCATCCTTGGCTCGACGTGGCTGCTGCGGGGCTGTTGTTGCAGGGCCTGATCCAGGTTGCATTCGGATTGGCGCAGTTCGCCCTCTGGCAATTGCCAGGGTTGGCGCAATGGCTGGCGGCACACTTCCCGCTGTATTCCGAACTCATCAGCTACCCGTCCACTGGACGGGTATTTGGCAATTTGCGGCAGCCTAATCATTACGCGACCGCAGTCGCCCTCGGTCTGGCGGGGCTGGCATGGTGGGCACCGCGATTACGGGTCAGCGCGGTGTGGGCTGCCGTCATCGGCATGAGCTGGGCGCTGGTGGTGTGCGGTTCACGCACGGGCATGGTGCAGGCCGTCGTCGCGTCCATTCTGGTACTGATTGCCGTGCGCGGCGCCTGGCGCAGCCCGCGGTGGGCGCCGCTGGTGGCCGTGCCGGTGCTTTACGCACTGTGGTGGCTGACGCTGCGCGAGGCCGATCATCTGGGCTGGGTCAGTTTTCTCGACGCCGTGACCCGGCAGCTTGACCAGCCGGTCAACGCCCGGGCGCTAATCTGGAGAAACACTTGGCAGGTGTTCATGCATCTGCCCTGGTTCGGTGCCGGATGGGGACAACTGGGCTGGGGCCTGCAACATGCAGCCATCCACCATGCGTTGCATCCGCTGCCGCTGGACAATATCGACAACGCACACGACATCATCCTGCAACTGCTCGCCGAAACAGGCCTCGTGGGCACTGCGCCCGTTCTGGTGGTGGCGCTCGCCTGGCTTTGGCGCTCGGCCCGTGCCTGGATGCAACTCGGCCGCGCCGCGCCGGACAGCCCCACGCCCCTGCCGCTTGCCGCCTGGATGGGAGTGGCTTTTCTCGGCCTGCACAGTCTCGTCGAGTATCCCCTGTGGTATCTGTATTTCCTCTGGGTGTTCGCCTTCCTCGCAGGGTGGATGGACGGGTTCGGGACGCCGCGTACCAAGGCCCATGCGCAAAGCGACCAGTTGCCGCGCGCGCTTGGGCTTCCCCGCCCTGCTGCGCAGGTGATCGGCGTGCTTGCCGTTGTACTCGTCGCCAAGGCCGGATATGACTACGGCGTTACCAACACCGTCTACGGCGCCGATCGGACCGCGGCCAGCCAAGCCATCGCGCAGGCCCAGCGCAGTGATCTGTATTTCCGCCCTCTGATCGGCTTTGCCCAGGCCAGCGGCATCCAGGTGCGCGCCAGCGATTCCCGGGTTGAATTGCTGCGCGAGCAGGCAGCGATCGACCGCGTCAGCCATGCCTACGGCGACCCGAACCTGCTGATCCGGCGCATTCTGCTGCTGACGCGCCTCGGCCATCCGCAAGCGGCGCTGGAACTGGCGCATTACACCGCGAATGCGTTTTGGGTCCATGCGCCAGGTTTGGCAAAACAACTCCCGGCACAGGCAGCGCAAGCGGGGCTCAGCACCCAGCAAACCGCGCCCTTGCTGGCAGCCCTGAAGAGAGCGCCGGTTCTGCGCCGCATCGTGGTACCGACCAACCGCTAAACGGACTTCTGGCCCGAACGGACGGGCCGTGTGCGTCTTGCCACGCTGCACAATATGCCGCTTGCCGCCATCTTTTGATGCGGCGCAAAATAGCGATATCGCTCATTTGTCACTCATGCCACCTCTCTCACGCCTCCAGTTGATGTTTGCCCAACCTGCGCTACGGGAGGGCATGCAGGATATGCGCGCGGTCTCCCTTGGTATCGCTGCCTGGGGTCTGGTGACCGGCGTGGCCATGGTCAAGTCAGGTCTCAGCGTGCAACTGGCGCTGGCCATCAGCCTGTTCGTATTTGCGGGCAGCGCGCAACTGGCCGTCTTGCCACTGATTGCCGCGGGTGCGCCGCTGTGGCTGATTCTCGGCACGGCGTTTTGCGTCAATTTGCGCTTCGTCGTCTTCAGTGCCCAAATGCGGCCCTATTTCGAGCATCTACCGCGATTGCGTCGCATTTTTTACGGCTACCTGATCGGCGATCTCAACCAGGTGATGATGATTCGCCGTCACCCACATCCCACCAGCGACCCCCAGCAGGCGCAGTATTTCCTCGGCGTGTCGCTGGCAAACTGGATCGCGTGGCAAATTCCGTCCATTCTCGGCATTCTGATGGCACAGTACATTCCCGGCTCCTGGGGACTGGCGTTTGCAGGCACCTTGGCCTTGCTGGGCATCGTGCTGTCGCTGCTGGCGGACCGCGCCATCGCTGCCGTCATCGTTGTCGCCTCGGCGTTGAGCGCGACGCTGTTCTGGCTACCTCTACGGCTCAATCTCGTCGCGGCCATCATGGGCGCCCTGGTCGTGGGCTTGGCCTGGGAAACCTGGAGCAGCCGTCAGCTCGCCACATCAGGCGGCGGACTGCTTGACGGCACCAAACCCTGAGTCTGAGTCCACACCATGACGCTACTGCAACAATTCGCCCTGGTCGTCGGCATGACGGCGGTGACGGTGCTCAGCCGGAACATGTTTTTGCTCTCGCGCAAAGCCATGCCTTTGCCTGCGCGGGTCAAAATTGCCCTTCGGTTCGCCCCAGCTGCGGCACTGGCCGCCATCGTGGCGCCAGAGTTGTTGCTGCTCACATCGTTGGGCCCGCCGTGGGTAAAGCTGGGAGCCGCAGTCATCGCAGCGGGTTATTTTTTCGCTCGCAGAGGCATTTTGGGCACCATACTCAGCGGCATGGTGACGTACTGGGCCTTGAGCTGGATCAGCCGCACCTGGGCTTGATCGCCCACGGACTGCTTACAGCCAGTGCCGCATGGATTCAGACCCACCAAGCCTTTGACGACTCATAGACCAGCGGTTCTTGCCATCGTGTTTGGCCACGTACATGGCATCATCGGCGCGCTGCAGCAACTCGAAGCTGCTGCGCGCATGCATAGGAACGGCGGCGACGCCGATGCTGGCCGTCACCCGCAGACCTGAGAGCAGGTCATCCCCCGCCACAGCGCTGACTTCAACCAGTTTGGCCGCGAGCGCCTGCGCGGATGCCAGATCAGTCACTGGACTGAGCACGACGAATTCGTCTCCGCCAATGCGCCCGATGGCTTCGTCGCAGCGCAGTGCGTCCTGCATGGCATGCGCCACTTGAACCAGCAGGCGATCGCCATGCACATGACCGAGTTGGTCATTGATCTGCTTGAAACCGTCGAGATCAATGAAAAAGAGCGCAAGCATGTCGCTGCGCTCCCGGCGCGACAAGGCCGTATCCAGCCGTTCCATGATGGCGCGGCGGCTGAGCACGCCTGTCAGCGCGTCGCGCTCGGCATGGCGCAGCAGCCGCGCATGAGTATCGACCTGATGAGTGATGTCGCGCACGAAGGTCAACAGCGACACCACGCGCCCCTCCTCGTCACGCAGCGCAGAAAGGGTCCACTCCACCCAGATGCGCCGCCTGTCCTTGCGGACAAACTGCGCCTGCTCCACCCGACTGTCGATATCACCGCGCAACAAGCTGTCATAAACGGCCAGCGTGTTTGCCCGCTCTTCTTCGGGCACCCCCATCGCCAAGCGATGCGTACCCAGGCGCTCCGCCTCGGAGTACCCCAGAATGGCTTCCGCGGAGCGGGACCAGCGGGTGATGGTGAGCTCGGAATCGCTCTCGATCACGCCCCATGGAATATTGTCCAGCGCCTGTTGGAGCAGCCAGTTGGACCGCTTGAGCGCCAGAGCCGCCGTGACATCATCATGCACGTCATGCGCGATGGTGTAGATCGCATCGATCCGCCCACCTTCGCTCCGTTCGGGAAACACCTGGATCCGCGCCCAGCGTGGCGTGTCGAGATGGCGCAGCAGTCGCAAATAATCGGCCTGTTGCCCGGCAAATCCGCGTACGAAGGCGGGGCGTGCGGCCTGCCAAGCGTCCTCGCCATAGAGTTCTTGCAGGGTTCCACCGCGCAATTCCTGCGGCGAACGCCGTGCCCAGGTCAGATAGGGTGGATTGAAAAATGTCAGCCGACTCTCAGCGTCCCAACGACCAATCGGCAGGTCCACCGCTTCAAGCAGGCTCCTGACCTCCGGCACGGCGGCAAGCCCAGGCAGCAAGACTGCATCGGGCATCACCGCCTGCCTGAATTCAGAATCGGAAGACTCGCACATGGATAGGGTGGACTGTGAGCTGAGAAGCGCGCGCATCTGCGCGGGATCAATCGGTTTGCTCGATTCTGGTGGTTTGCACAAAATCGTCAAGTGCACGTTCTACACTATCACGCAGTGATGTGACTAAACCCACATTTTCCCCCAACGAAGCGCTCCTGCCCATCCATTCCTGACCCAACTCATGTCCCGCGCCACAAAAATTGTTGCCACCGTCGGCCCCGCGAGTGATTCGCCTGACATCCTAGAGCGCATGATTTTCGCCGGCGTTGATGTCGTCAGGCTCAATTTTTCTCATGGGAAGGCGCAAGACCACATCGATCGCGCCCAACTCATCCGCGACACGGCCAACCGTCTTGGCAAGGCCGTCGCCATTATGGCCGACCTGCAGGGTCCGAAAATTCGCGTTGGCCGTTTCAAGGACGGCAAGGTGGCGCTGCAGCCCGGGCAAAAATTCGTGCTTGATGCCACTTGCGAGTTGGGTGACGAGCACCGTTGCGGCCTCGATTACAAGGACCTGCCGCGGGACGTGCATGCCGGAGATCGCCTGCTGCTCAATGACGGACTGATCGTACTGACGGTGGAGACCGTCAGCGGCGAGGAGATACATACCGTCGTCACCATCGGCGGCGAGTTGTCGAACAACAAGGGCATCAACAAACAGGGCGGCGGTCTGTCGGCCCCTGCCCTCACCGCCAAGGACATGGAAGACATCCGCACCGCGATGGCATTCCAGGCCGACTATCTCGCCGTATCCTTCCCCAAGAATGCGACAGACATGGAACTGGCGCGGCAGCTCGCCAACGTAGCGGGCGCACCCTACAACCACAAGCCCGCGCTCATTGCCAAGATTGAGCGCGTGGAAGCCATTCCGGCGCTGCCGGAAATCCTGCGTGCTTCGGACGGCATCATGGTGGCACGCGGCGATCTGGCGGTGGAAGTTGGCAACGCTGCTGTCCCCGCGCTGCAAAAACGCATGATCCGCATGGCCCGCGAAATGGACCGTGTGGTGATCACCGCCACGCAGATGATGGAATCCATGATCGTCAACGCCGTACCGACCCGCGCCGAAGTCTCCGATGTGGCCAACGCGGTGCTTGACGGTACCGACGCGGTGATGCTGTCCGCCGAAACTGCAGCGGGAAAATATCCGGTGGAGACCGTCGAGGCCATGGCCAGCATTTGTCTGGCGGCGGAAAACGTGGAAGAGGTCAAGCTCGAACACGACTTCATCGACAAGCAATTCACCCGCATCGACCAGTCCATCGCCATGGCGGCGCTGTTCACTGCGCATCATCTGGGCTGCAAGGCGATTGCCGCGCTCACCGAATCGGGCTCGACCGCCCTGTGGATGAGCCGGCACAGGGTCAACGTACCGATCTACGCCTTGTCGCGCAGCGAGACCTCGGTGCGTCGCATGGCCTTGTACCGCAACGTCCGCCCGATGCTGTTGAGCTTCAGCACCACCGACCGCGACGCCCTGCTCAATCAGGCCGAAGCCCGACTCATCGAGAAAAATGCATTGGTCTCCGGTGACAGTTACGCAATCACCTGCGGAGAACCCATCGGTACCGCGGGTGGCACCAATATGCTCAAGGTGGTGCGCGTATTGCGCTGATCTGCACGATACACAACAAAGACGCCCGCTGATGCGGGCGTCTTCTAGCGCGAAACAGATTTCAGGCTTGAAGGAATTGCAGCTGAATTCCTGTGAGGTTGATCACATCGCCAGAGCGCAACACTACCGGCATCAAACCGAGGGACACGCCATTGACCTGCGCCCGTTTCTCCCCCTCGACCTGAACCAGTTCATACCCGCGCGGTTTGTGCATCACGCTGACCACCAAAATTCCGCGCTGACCGAAGGTCGTCTGCTCCTTGCTGAGCATGATCTCCCGACCTGCGGCATCTCCACTAAGCACCTTGATCTTGTACTGCCGATCCGCGTCGGCGGCACGGCTTCGTGAATCGGTAAATCCGGAATTGCCAAAACGAGAGTTGCCAAAACCGCTAGACGCGCCAAATCGCGAGGGACCGAAGCTGGTTTGGCGTGTATCCGACAGCAGACGCAGGCTGTATTTGCCGATGTCGACGGTATCCCCTTCGCGGAAAGGACTCGCCTTGATAGGGGCGCCATTTAGATAGGTGCCGTTCGTGCTGCCCAGATCCTGGATGGTGTAGCTCTCGGCCTCCGTACCAGCATCGCGCAACAGCACGGCATGCTCGCCGCTAACCGCCAGATTGTCGATGACGACATCGTTATATGGGCGCCGTCCAAGCGTCGTGCGGTCCTTGCTGAGAACGACCTCCTTCAACACCTTTCCATCCAGGGTAATCACGAGCTTGGCCACGATTAGGAGTCCGTTTGTGAAAGAAATGGGTCAATTGATAAATGAGACTGATCAGTCTGGAAGGCGAGCAGTGACAAGGATGACGGAAACATTGTCGCGCCCCCCGGCAGCATTCGCATCTTCCACCAGTTGGCGCACGGCAGCTGTGGAATGTCCAGTGTATTGCCGCAACACGGCTTCAATTTTTGCATCAGTCAACATATCGTTCAAGCCGTCTGAACACAGAAGCAACACATCTCCCGCCATCATCGGATGCATGGCGACGTCCGGCTCCAGTTTGGAATCCACGCCCAGGGCGCGGGTGACCAGATTCTTGCCACCGATTTTCGCCGCATCTTCCGGCAGGATCAGCCCCATGTCGATTTGCTCCTGCAGCGCGGAATGGTCATGCGTGAGCAGGCGCAACAGGTTTTGCCTCAGCAAATAGACGCGGGAATCTCCCGCGTGAGCAATTACCGCCACGTTTCCCGTAAACGCCACGGCAACCAGCGTTGCGCCCATCCCGGAGAATTGCGCATTGCTGCGCGCAGCACGCAAAATTTCAGCATTGACGTGACGCACGGCGAAGCGGAGTTCCGTGGACAGGTCCAGCGCCGTCACCTTGGGGTAATCCGCCTTCAACCGCGAGATGCGGGCACAGATCTGGGCCGTCGCCATGCCGCTGGCCACTTCGCCCGCTGCGTATCCTCCCATGCCGTCGGCCAGCACCGCGACCTGCGCCAGCGCATCGAATGCCACCGCATCTTCGTTGTGCTCACGCACCCGACCCGGGTGGGTGACGCTGATCATGTCGTACTGCAGGGAAGGTGTAGAACCAGATTTGACCATCGTCGCGCTCATGCGGCAGAAACGAAAGGGCGGCGATAGATCAGCTTCGCCACGATCCAGACGAGCGCCGCGCCAATCAGTCCGGCGATCTTCTCGACGTATTGCGCCAGAGGCAGAGTCTGCGTCCAGTGTTCCACTGCCGGGTCGGTCACGATCAGGCCGCCAGCAATCCAGCCCAGCAACATCCCGCCCAGGGTGATGGCCACCGGAAAACGCTGCATCAAACGCGTGACCAGCTGACTGCCCCAGACGATGATGGGCACGCTCAGCAACAGCCCGAACACAACCAGCAGCATGGAGTGCTGCTCACCGGCGTTCTGCGCAGCGCCAGCGATGGCGATCACGTTATCGAGGCTCATGACAAAGTCGGCGATGATGACCGTTTTGATCGCAGCCCAGAGCTTGTCTTCAGCCTGCACGTCGCCGTGTGCTTCTTCATCTTGCGGCGCCAGAAGTTTGATGCCAATCCAGAACAGCAGCAGCGCGCCAACGATCTTGAGAAATGGAAGTTTGAGTAAGGTGAGGGCGAAGAAAATCAATACCACGCGCAGGCCGATGGCACCCACGGTGCCCCACAAAATACCGAGTTTGCGCTGGCGCTGCGGAAGTTTGCGCGTGGCCAGTGCAATAACCACCGCGTTATCTCCGCCAAGAAGGATGTCGATCAGGACGATCTGACCGAGTGCCGTCAAGAACTCGACGGTGAGATAGTGTTCCATGCCGATGGCTGCCCCGAGAGGTATCAATGCTGTCCCATCGGGACTTATCGAGCATGATACCTTTTGTACCCCGGAGCAGCCCCGGCGTGGATGCGATCAGCGCAGAACCTGCTTGAGCAGTTTCCCCATCTCGGACGGGTTGCGCGTGACGGTGAAACCGCAATCCTCCATCACCGCAAGCTTGGCTTCTGCAGTATCGGCTCCGCCGGAAATCAGCGCCCCAGCGTGGCCCATACGCTTGCCCGGAGGCGCGGTCACGCCAGCGATGAAACCTACCACGGGCTTTTTCATATGGGCCTTGCACCACAGCGCAGCCTCGGCTTCGTCGGAGCCGCCGATTTCGCCGATCATGATGACCGCATCGGTTTCGGGATCGTCGTTGAAGGCCCGCATGACATCGATGTGCTTGAGGCCATTGATCGGGTCACCGCCGATGCCCACCGCGCTGCTCTGTCCCAGACCCAGCTCCGTGACCTGCGCCACAGCTTCGTAGGTGAGCGTGCCGGAGCGTGACACGATGCCAATGCGCCCTTTGCGGTGGATGTGACCGGGCATGATGCCGATCTTGATTTCATCAGGGGTGATCAGGCCGGGGCAGTTCGGTCCGAGCAGCAGGGTCTTCTTGCCGCCGGCAGCTTCCTTGGCTTTCATGCGGCTGCGCACCAGCAGCATGTCCATCACCGGAATGCCCTCGGTGATGCAGATAGCCAGATCGAGATCGGCCTCCACCGCTTCCCAGATAGCTGCAGCAGCGCCAGCCGGCGGCACATAGATCACCGAGACAGTGGCGCCGGTCTGCGCCCTAGCGTCGGCCACGGAACCGAAAATAGGAATTCCCTCGAAGTCCTCGCCCGCCTTTTTCGGGTTCACGCCGGCGACGAAGCAATTCTTGCCATTGGCATAGTCGCGGCACATGCGGGTATGAAACTGACCGGTCTTGCCGGTAATGCCCTGGGTGATGACCTTGGTGTCTTTGTTGATCAGGATCGACATGGTGTCCTCGTGTTCTCTTGGATTTGACGCGGCCGGGCTCAGGCCTGGGCGGCCTTGACGGCGGCTTGGGCAGCTTCACCCATCGTGTTGGCGCTGATGATGGGCAGGCCCGAATCAGCCAGCAGTTGGCGCCCGATCTCCTCGTTTGTGCCTTTCATGCGGACCACCAGCGGCACGCTCAGGCCTACAGCGCGCGAGGCGGCGATCACGCCTTCGGCAATAGTGTCGCAGCGCATGATGCCACCGAAGATATTGACCAGAATCGCCTTGACATGCGGGTTGCGCAACATGATTTTGAACGCTTCGGTCACTTTCTCGGTTGTTGCACCGCCGCCCACGTCGAGGAAGTTGGCCGGAGAGCCGCCAAAGAGCTTGATGGTGTCCATCGTGGCCATGGCCAACCCGGCGCCATTGACTAGGCAGCCGATATTTCCGTCGAGCTGGATATAGGCCAGATCAAATTTGCTGGCCTCAATTTCCGCAGGGTCTTCTTCATCCAGATCACGCAGCGCCACGATCTCAGGATGGCGGAACAGCGCGTTGTCGTCGATGTTGAACTTGGCATCGAGCGCCTTGATCTGGCCGTTGCCTTCAAGAATCAGCGGATTGATTTCCAGCAGCGAAGCGTCAATGTCCATATAGCACTGGTAGAGCTGCTTGAAGACTTCGATTGCCTGCGACTGCGAGGCTGCAGGAATGC
>JBAUTC010000305.1:0-2882 GCA_049582025.1 Thiomonas sp. | reverse complement strand
GCCGTGATGTCACGCGGCGAAGTCATCCGCGCCGGCAAGGGCGAGGACATGGACGCGGACGGGGTGCAGCAACTGATTTCAGTGTGAGACCACGATTCCCCCGGGGCGCGACACGACGCGCAAATGCCCCAGCGGGCTGCCCGTCCTGCCGTTGAACGTACGTCGCACCTCAAGTGGTCGCCAGTGATGTACTGGTCGAAACGATCGAGAGGGTGTTCCAGGCACGACAGGCGTACGCCGCGCACGGTCGGCCGCGCTCAGGCACCGATGCTTGCGGTGCAGGCGCCTCGAATGCCATTGGAGACAAACAGCACAAGCAGTGAGCGCGCGCGATGGCGCTGCCGTGCGGCTCCCGGCGAGAGCCGGCGGATCCGTTCGTCGGTCACGTGGTGCAAGAGTGCGCCAAGCGCGAACTGGTAGCACCATGCGACGGTCTCGCGCCGGACGCCGGGCTGCGCTGCAGTCAGCGCGTCGATGAAGGCGTGGGCCAGGGGATCGAACAGTTCACTGATGACTGGCTCGTCCTCGACCAGTTGCTCGGTCATTCCGCGCGACAACAGGCGGAGAAACACGCGACCATCGTCGGTCGCCGCGACGTCAAGCACCGGAAGCACGAACGCCTTGACGATTTCCTCGAGCAGATGCTCGGCGGGTGTATTGCGCTGGGCATCCGCGAGTGAACGCAACCGATCGTGGATATAGCCGGAGCGCTCGCGAAAGATCGTCTGATAGAGCTGGGCCTTCAGGCCGAAGTAATAGCCCACCAGCGCCAGCGGCACGTTGGCGGCATCGGCAATGTTGCGGATCGACACGCCGTGATAGCCATGTGCGGCGAACAGCTGCTCGGCCGCGCGAAGGATCGCGCTGCGTCTCTCGGCGGCGGCCTCCTCGCGGCCGCCGGTGCGGCCCTGCGCGCGTGCGCTCACGGGTTTGTTTTTCATGGTGTGCAATTTTGGCAGGGTGGCGGTCTCGACCACCCATTCGGGAAAACCCCCTATCGACTTATACGATCGTACAACACAATTTGTTGTACGGACGTACAACTCAAAGGAGACAGGCGATGCAATTTTCCAGACGCTATGAGCGGGTGATGGTGGCAATCATGTTCCTGACCTGGGGCACGGTGTTCCTCGACCGCATGGCCCAACTCTATCTGGCCCCATTTTTCGCCCCTGAACTGCACATCAATCCTGAGCAAGTCGGCATCCTGGCGTCCGCACTCGCGTTGACCTGGGCACTGTCTTCCTTCGTCTTCGGCGCCGTATCGGATCGCATCGGGCGCCGCCCGGTGCTCATTCCGATGGTCTTTGCGTTTTCGCTGCTGTCGTGGCTCAGCGGCCTTGCGCGCAACTTCCAGCAGATGCTGCTTGCCCGCGGGGTCATGGGCGTGGCCGAAGGCCCCTGCTGGTCAGTCATGAATGCGGTGGTCGAGCAGTCGTCGCACCCGAGTCGGCGTGGCCGCAATGTCGGCATCGTTGTCAGCGCCGCAGCGGCGATCGGCCTTGCCCTGGCACCGGTTCTGACCACGCAGGTCGCGGCCCGTCTGGGCTGGCGCGCCGCCTTCTTTGTCGCGGGTGTGCCGGGCCTTGTCATCGGCCTGTTGATCTGGAAATTCATCCGCGAGCCCCAGCCGCATACCGATACGGCGAGCGCCGCGGTGCGTGGGCACCGAACCACGTTCCGTGACGTCTTGCACGTGTTGCGCTACCGCAATCTGTGGTTCAGTGCCCTGGCCAATGCAGGCTTCGTCACCTGGCTGATCCTGCAGAACGCGTTCGGCCCGCTCTACATCACAGAGGTCGGGCACCAGGCGCCGACCACCGCTGGCTTCCTGCTCGGCGCCGCAGGGCTCGGCAGCTTCATTGTTGGCCTGTTGTTCCCGATCCTGTCGGACCGCGTCGGGCGGCGGCCGGTACTGATGGCCGCTGGTGCGATTTCGGTCGTCCTGCCGCTGGCGATCTGGTACCTGCCGCTGTACCAGCACCTCTGGCTTCTGGCTCTGATCCTGGGCTGCACTCAGGGCGGCCAGGCGATGGCTGCACTGGCCATGGTGCTGATTCCAACCGAAAGCGTGCCACGCGAACTCGCTGCGACCGCGATCGGCTTCACCACCCTCATCGGCGAGCTTGTGGGCTCGGTCGTGGCGCCAGCGGTTGCTGGCGTGCTGGCCAAGACACATGGTCTGCAGGTGCCCCTATTCATGGCCGCTGGCGGCGCCGTTCTGGTGGTGGTCGCGGCGGCGGGCATTCGCGAAACCCTGGCGCGCAAACAGCCTGCAGTCGACCTCGGCTCAGCCCAGCTCAATCCTTGAGATGTTCCTTCCCGCAACGCGAGCACATGCCATGACCCGACGCTTCATCGACCTGTCGATCTACCTCGAAAACGACGTCCTCTCGGATCCACCGCCCCTGGCGCCGAAGATTGTTTACCAAGACCATAAGGCCTCGCTACCGGAGTTTCTCACTCTGCTGCCGGGGGCGACCGCCGACGATTTCCCCGACCACGAAGCTGCCGCGGTCGAATGGGTCACGCTGACGACCCACAGCGGAACGCATCTTGACGCGCCCTGGCACTTCCACTCAACGATGGACGCGAAGCTGGGTGAGGCAAAGCCTTCAATCACCATCGATCAAGTGCCGCTGGACTGGTGCTTCAGCAACGGCGTGAAGCTCGATTTTCGGCATTTCCCAGACGGATACGTCGTGCGCTCCGCTGACGTGCAAGCCGAGCTCGAACGCGTCGGCTACGCGCTGCAGCCAAGCGACATCGTCCTGGTCAATACCCGTGCCGGGATGCGCTACGGCGCCGCCGATTATGTCGACTCCGGATGCGGTATGGGATACGAGGCCACGATGTACCTGCTTGAGCGCGGTGTGCGCGTC
>JBAUTC010000304.1:0-7275 GCA_049582025.1 Thiomonas sp. | reverse complement strand
CATTGCAGACACGACAGTCCCTGCTGCTGTATATAGCCGAGCAATGCATTGGCGCGGGACGCATCAACCTCAGGCGGAACAGAATTTTCGACCGGCGGTGCCGGTACGATGCCCCCCCCCATCATGCCGGGACCCATGCCGCCCATTTGCGCGTGAACGCTCGCGGCCAAACCGATTGCGAGCGCTGCGAAGAGAGTCGCTTTCCGTGTTTTCATTGGCGTTTCTCCATTGTCGAAACTGCTCGACTTCTACTCAGCGGTCCAAGTCCTGCCACAAGCCGTCTTGCCATCGCGGAAGTCATTCGACTTATCCGACCCTGGCCACGGCTTGCATGCCTGCAAGCAGATGGAAACCAACATGATCTGTTGGCCTCCATGTTGGCCAACGCTTGGGTCCGCCGACCTTGATTCACCTCGAATTCCAGGGACGAAACCGCTGGAGCTGCACGCGTTGTTCCTTCGTCAGCACGGCGTTGATCTGGTTGGTCGTCTCCAGATGATTGCGCAGCATCTGAAGGCGCAAGCCATCCACCGCCTTGGCCGCCTTCATGGCCGCGTCGACGTTGATCTCCGTACCGGTGACGTCGCGTGAATAGTCGACCATGGCCGCGCGCATCTGCGGCATGAGCGCCCACTGTTTTTTGAACTGAGCGTCTTCAATGGCAGCGATTTTCTTCTGCTGTGCGTCACTGAGGTTCAAGCCCGCGGCAAATCTGCCATAGCCACCCATCATCGATGGCCCCATGCCGTAGCCACCTCCCATCATCCCCCAGCCCATGCCATAGCCGCCGTAGTCATCCCCCATCATCCATGGTCCGCCATAGCCGTCGCCACGGCCTGACGCTCCCGGACCGTAGCCGCCCGGCCCTCTGCGGTGATAGCCGGCACCTGGGCCGTAGCCAGCGCGCCCTGGTGCACTGGCACCTGCACCAGGACCATAGCCTCCCATCATTCCAGCGCCCATCGGATAGCCCGGCCCATATCCAGGAGCAGGCGCGACCGCACTGGCTGGCTCTGCCGCCTGCGTGGCGACGAAGCCGCCCGCAGCCAGTGCCAGCACGGGCGCCGCGATCAGTGCACGAATGGTTTGCTTGTTCATGATTTTCTCCATCTGAAAATAAACCTGCTACACACCGCCCCGCGACCGCGGAGCGCGAATTCGAGTTCATCAACTCTCGATGTCGGCCCGCCGACGCTTGTATTCGTCGGCATCGATCTCGCCCTTGGAATACCGTTCATCAAGGATGTCGCGCGCTCCACGCCTGAGCATTCGGCGTTCGCGACGATCATCCGAGAATTGGCGCAGCACACCAAATAGCAGAACGACCACGACGGCGACGAGCAGGAGCATGAAAATCCAGCCGAAGCCCATGCCACCACCGTAGCCCCCGAAACCCATTGGGTGAAACCACATCATGGTTCGTCTCCTTTGAATGCCTTCGGCTCGATCCGTGTTTGCAATCACCGAGAGGCTTGATGAAGCGACTTTAGTGTCGGGATGCTTTCCGACGGATGAGCAAACCATGACATTTTTGTCATGTTGACCGCGCCTCCGGAAGAGCGGCAGACCGGGCAGGCGCAAGATGGCGCACTGATTACATTAGAGGAATCGCGCACGGACGTGCGCGGATTTGTGTCAGGAAGGTCCAGATGAAACTCTTGATCGTCGAGGACGAACCCAAGACCGGCGCGTACCTGAAGCAGGGGCTTAGCGAGTCGGGCTTCGTGGTCGAATGGGCGCGCAGCGGGCAGGATGGTCACCATCTGGCGGTCTCAATGCCGTATGACCTGATCGTGCTCGACGTCATGCTGCCCGACATCGACGGCTGGCGCATTCTTCAAAGTTTGCGTCAGTCCGGAAATGACGTCCCGGTCCTGTTCCTGACGGCCCGCGACGCAGTGGAAGACCGCGTCAAAGGACTTGAACTCGGCGCCGATGACTATCTTGTCAAACCCTTTGTTTTCACCGAGTTGCTGGCACGGGTGCGCGCGCTGCTGCGCCGAGGCCATGTCCACTCGGAGCGCGGGCAATTGAACGTGGCTGATCTTGAGCTCGATTTTCTGCGGCACCGCGTCACGCGCGCAGGGCAGCGCATCCATCTCAGCGCCAAGGAGTTCGCCCTGCTGGAGCTGCTCGTACGCCACCAGGGCGAAGTATTGCCGCGTTCACTGATCTCCTCGCAGGTCTGGGACATGAACTTCGACAGCGACACCAACGTGATCGACGTTGCGATCCGCCGCCTGCGCTCGAAAATCGACCAGGATTTCGAACCGAAGTTGATCCAGACCGTGCGCGGCATGGGCTATATGCTGGACGTTCCGGATGCAGACTGAGCACCGTCCTCGCCGCCCCACGTCCCTGGGTGTGCGCGTCACGATTCTTGTCGGCCTGGTGACGACAATGATGTTCCTGCTTGTCGCCTGGGGAGTCGAGCGTTCGATCGAAGCGCATTTTGCGAAATTGGATCTGGTGAAACTCGAGCCTGCCTGGGGCGCATTGCAGGCCGTGATCGACCATGAACCAGCTCAATCACCGTCGGCGCAACATTTGGAGCTGGCAATCCGTGGCAGCCACGACGTGATGTTTGCGGTGTGGAAAGGCCACGAACAGCTCGTCGCGGGCACCGCACCACCGGCACTTATCGCGCTCTGGACACATCAAGGGGCATCGTCGAGGTTCGGCTTGGACACGCTTCGGATCTGGGAAGTGCAAGGGCATTCCTACCGCGGAGCTGTCGTACGCAGCGGTGGCGGCACCGTTGCGATCGCGACCAGGATCGACATTCACATGCAGTACCTCCGGACCCTTCAGGACGCACTCTGGGTCGGCACCTTCCTCGCGAGCCTGATCAGCATCGCCGTGGCCGGGCTGGCCGTGCGCGCGGGACATGCGCCGCTGCGCCGCATCAGCGCCCGTTTTCGCGAGATCACCACCGAAAGGCTCCAATGGCGCATTGATCCAGAGGTAGTTCCTCCCGATCTGGCTGAACTGGTGAAAGCGTTCAACGCCATGCTGGGCGGCATCGATCGCGGCTTCGGGCGCTTGCGAGATCTATCTGCCGACATGGCCCATGAGTTGCGCACGCCGATCACCAATTTGCGCACACAAACTCAAGTCGCGTTATCGAAGCCGCGGGACGCCACAGCGTATCGAGAAGTTCTCTACTCGAACCTGGAAGAATTCGAGCGCTTGAGTGCCATGATCGAGGACATGCTGTTTCTGGCGCAGACGGACAGGGGACACGGTCATCGCAAGCTCGTGGAGGTGGACCTGGCAGTGGAGACCCAGGCCTTGTTCGATTTCTTCGATGCCTGGGTCGAAGACCGTGAAGTGAGCCTGCAACTGCGAGCAAACGCGCCCACTGTGCATGGCGACCGGGACATGCTGCGCCGGGCCTTGAGCAACCTTGTCGCGAATGCAGTCCATCACACCCCACCCGGACGGACGATCACCGTACAGATCGAACGGCACGGCGACTGGGTGACGGTGGAAGTCTGCAACCCGGGGGCGCCGATCGCGCCCGAGCATCTCCCGCACCTGTTCGAGCGTTTCTATCGCACCGATGCTTCACGCCAGCGCCGTGGCGAAGGCGCGGGGCTCGGGCTGGCGATTGTCCAGTCCATCGCCCAGGCACATGGGGGGAACGTCTTTGCGGCGTCGCACGATGGGATGAATTGTTTCGGTCTGAATCTGCCAGCGACACACTGAACGATGCGAGCCTGCCACGCTCATTTTCCCCAACATCGCAATCAGTTTCGAGACGAGTGTCCATCGAGAACGAAACCGGAGTGCCCCATTTGTGTTGACCACGAAACGGCGCGGAATAGACAGGTCAGTTCATGATGCAATCATTCTTGTTGATATCGTGGCCTGTTGCCTCTGCTTGTCTTTGGGTCGAAGGATTGGCCGCGCCAGAAGGGATGACCATGACAAAAGGAAAAAGGCGGGATGACTTCAGGACAAGACGCACCAAGAATGATGGCGAGCCGTATCGCGCCTGCACGGGTACAACCTATCGATATCGATGGCATTCGCTATGAGGCAGTGTGGGGAAGCATGGGGCTTTTCCGTGCAACCGAAATCAAGACGGGCAAGGTGCTGTGGGAGCTGACCCTTTACCACTACAAATACAACGATGATCTTGAGAAGGATGTGCAGGATGTGTTCGTCTCTGCCATGGAGAAGGCGAGCGACTCGTCGATCCTCGTCAGGGATGAACGGGCCATGGTTTACCGGGTCGACCTGAAGAGCAGGGAGTCTCGCATCGAGAAATGGCAGGTCGGTTTGAAGCAAGTTGCCCGGGAGCCGCTGACTGTCGAGCTGCTGATCAGGAACAACATGGATCGGGTCGTGCAGTTCGATAAGCCCAGCATCGGGTTTGACGGGAGGCTTGCCAACAACCTGTTTCGCGTCAATGCAGAGGGAGTGGAGATTCCTTATCGGGGGATGATGATGAAGCGGACGCCGCCGGATGATTTCCTGAAACTGAAGCCTGCGGAGGAATACCGCGTCAAGCTGGACCTGTCTGCCGATGACGACATCCCCCGGACGGCAAAGGAGATCGAGGTGCGCTTCGCGCATGCCAATCATTTCTCGCTGGAGGATTTTCAGCTCTATTCCTACAAGCCCTTGGTCATCGAATGAGCGATGGCCAAAATGGGCAGTTAGATGGAGCCATGAATACAGATCTTCCCCAAGGGCTGAGTCAGGAAGCTGCTGCGGCTCGTCTGGCTGCTGAAGGCCCCAACGAACTTGGCACGGAGCAGCGGCGCACCTTAATTGCCATTGCCGCCGAGGTTGCACGCGAACCGATGTTCCTGCTGCTGATTGGCGCCGGAGCGATCTATCTTGCTATGGGTGATGCCCACGAAGCCATGATCCTGCTGGGCTTCGTCGGCATCATCATGGTGGTCACAATCCTCCAGGAACGCCGCACCGAGAACGCACTCGAGTCCCTTCGCGACCTCTCCAGCCCGCGCGCGCTGGCAGTCCGGGATGGCATACCGACGCGTATCCCCGGGCGCGAAGTGGTGCTCGACGATGTTCTGATCCTGACCGAGGGCGACCGCGTCCCGGCGGACGGCGTGGTCCTTCAGGCCCACGAACTGGCCGCCGACGAGTCGATGCTGACAGGTGAATCCGAGGTGGTGACGAAATTTCCGGACGGTGGTGCGGTCTTCGTCTTCGCCGGTACCTTGCTCGTGCGTGGCCAGGGGGTGATGCGCGTAACCGCGACTGGTGGCAAGACCGAGCTGGGACGTATCGGCAAGTCGCTGCAAGACATCGGGATCGAATCCTCGCCGCTGCGCGACGAAATCGGCCGACTGACGCAGCGTCTGGCAATGATTGGCATTGGCCTGTGCCTCGCACTGGCCTTCCTTTACTGGATTTTGCGCGGTGACTGGATGCAGGCGCTGCTCGCTGGCATCACCCTGGCGATGGGCATCCTGCCTCAGGAATTCCCGGTCATCATGATCGTCTTCTTCGCCCTGGGGGCACGTCGTATCGCTGCACAGCGGGTGCTGACGCGGCGCCTCAACGCCATAGAGACATTGGGCGAAACCACCGTACTTTGCGTGGACAAGACCGGCACGCTGACCCAGAACCGCATGGCCGTATCCGCGCTGTCGGTTGACGGTCAGGTCCTGGAAACCTCCGACCTCGCCGAGGCCGAGCTTCCTGAGCCGTATCACGAACTGCTCGAATACGCTGTTCTTGCCAGCGAGATCGATCCTCACGATCCCATGGAGCAGGCCTTCCATCACTTCGCCCACGAATACCTGCGCAATACTGAACACCTGCATCCGGACTGGTCGTTGGCGCGGGAGTACGAACTTTCGTCCGACCTGCTCGCCATGTCCCATCTGTGGCGGAGTGGCGCGCTCAAGCATGATGTCGTCGCCTCCAAGGGCGCTCCCGAAGCCATCGCCGACCTTTGTCACCTTGAGGAAGCGGCGCGGCGGCGCGTAAGCCAGGAGGCCGAGACCATGGCTGAACGGGGCCTACGCGTGCTGGGCGTCGCCAAGGCAAAGGCCGACATGCGCAAGAACTGGCCCGACATTCAGCACGATTTCGACTTCGAGTTCATCGGCTTGGTGGGGCTCGCCGATCCACTGCGTGCAGAAGTGCCGGGGGCAATCGCCGAATGCCATCGTGCGGGCATTCGAGTCGTCATGATTACAGGCGATCATCCGCGCACGGCGCGCGCCATCGCCGCCAGCGCCGGGATCGACAGCCGGGAGGCGCTCACAGGTGCCGAACTGTCGGAACTGGATACTGCGGCGCTGGCGCAGCGCATCGCGGCGGTGAATGTCTTTGCTCGGGTCACGCCGCAGCAGAAGCTCGCGGTCGTCGAGGCCCTGAAGGTCAACGGCGAGGTGGTCGCCATGACGGGCGACGGGGTAAACGACGCTCCGGCCCTGAAGGCAGCGCATATCGGCATCGCCATGGGCAAGCGCGGCACCGACGTCGCCCGCGAGGCGGCCGCGCTGGTACTTCTCGAAGATGACTTCACCGCCATCGTTGCCGCAATCCGCCTTGGACGGCGCATCTTCGCCAACTTGCGCCAGGCGCTGGTCTATACGCTGGCAGTGCATATTCCGATCATTGGCCTGTCAATTCTGCCCTTGATGTTCGGGATGCCGCTGATTCTCGCGCCGATCCACATTGCCTTCCTCGAACTGGTCATCGATCCGGCCTGCTCCATCGTGTTCGAAGCCGAGGCAGGAAGTCCCCGCCTGATGGAACAGCCGCCGCGTGCCACGACCGAATCGCTGGTCTCAGCGCGGCAAATTGCCCTCAGCCTCGTTCAGGGAAGCCTGGTGACCTTGGTTGTCGCCGCGTTCTACTGGTGGCTTCTTGCGAATGGTTCCCACCCAGAGGAAGCGCGCGCATTGGCCTTCATCGTCCTGGTTACCGCGAACGCCGCGCTCATATTCCCAACCCGCCTGCCGCGACCGGGATGGGGCGAAATGTTCGCAGGCCTGTCCTCGGTAAGCGCCTGGGTGATTGGCGGGACGCTGCTGGGGCTCACCGTCATCACCGAGGTTCCAGCCATTGCCGAGGCATTCACCTTCCGGTCGCCATCGCTTCCGCAGGAATTGCTGGCTTTTGGGATCGGGGCAGGCATGTTGGTTCTGTTCGAGATCGGAAAGACTGTTCTGCGCCAGCGCCATTAACTCCTTCCAGCGCGATTTCAAATCTTCAACGAGGGCCCCATCCTTTTGTCTGCAACCTTCCAAGCCCAGAAGTTTTGAGTGAATCTTGCCTGGGTGC
>JBAUTC010000303.1:0-5558 GCA_049582025.1 Thiomonas sp. | reverse complement strand
AGGGGCCGCAAGCCGTGCTGGCGCGCATGCGCTCGGAAGAGGCGCTGTTTCAGGCGCTGCTCGGCGCCCCCGCCGCACGCGAAGCGATGATGGCATTTCTGCAAAAGCGCAAGCCGGACTTCACCTCTGTCGAGTAGGCCAGTCGGCCTTTACACACCGTCGGCGTATCCGTTCTGCCGCCAGGCCTCGAACACTGCCACCGCCACCGAGTTGGACAAGTTCAGGCTGCGCTGTCCTTCGCGCATGGGCAGCCGCACGCGCTGCTCAGGTGGAAACTGCGCACGCACGGAGTCAGGCAATCCGATGGTCTCTGCGCCAAATACGAGCCAGTCGCCCGGCTGGAAACTGACTTGCCCAATCAAACGGCTGCCGCGCGTGGTGAACGCGAACATGCGATCCATCTGCGGCTGTGCGGCTTTCAGGAAGAGTTCCCAGTCGGGGTGGACCTGGAGCGAGGCGTATTCGTGATAGTCCAGCCCTGCGCGGCGCAGCTGCTTGTCATCCACCGAGAATCCCAGCGGCTCGATGAGGTGCAGCGTGCATCCGGTATTGGCGGACAGGCGGATGATGTTGCCCGTGTTGGGCGGGATTTCGGGTTGGACCAGAACAATGTGGAACATGGATCTGCAGAGGTTGGGATCAGGGGGCGGGATCGAGCGGGGGTTCGCAAGGCGGTAGCCACCCAGACAGCAGTTGCGCCTTGGCGCCGTAGCAGGCGGGTGACCTCGTCCAGCGTAGCGCCGGAGGTCATGACATCGTCCACCAGCAGCAGGGTTTTTCCATCCCAGCGGGATGCGCAGGCGTAGGCGCCGCGGATATTGCGTTTGCGTGCATCGAGCGGCAGACTGCTTTGCGCGGTGCCGTGCCGCATGCGTTGCAGCGCGTGTGCGTCCGCGGGGCGATCCAGAGCCCGGGCGATGCGTCGTGCCATCTCCCACGCGGGGTTGAAACCGCGTTCGCGCAGCCGCTCGCGCGACAGCGGCACCGGAAGCACCACGTCAGGCCGGGGAAGCGCGGGCTGGCTCCAGCGCCGTCCCATCAGATCGCTAAGCCACTTGCCCAATGCAGGCTCGGCGCCGAACTTCATGCGCAGGATGAACTGGTCGTTGGGGAAGTGGTAATCCCCCAGGGTCAATGCGCCGGTCCAGCGCGGCGGATGCAGCAGGCAGTGGCCGCACGTCTTTCCTTGCATGTCCACGGCAACTCCGCATGATGGGCAGCGAGGGTGCAATGGCAGATCGCGCTGCAGGCAATCTGCGCAAAGGGGCTGGCTGCTGCGTGCGTCGCAATGCGAGCAACGTCCTGGCCAGAGCGCAGGCCATCGCGGAGCAGGCAGAATAGGGCGCTCAGGTGCCGACATCGCTGCACTATATCGCCGCAGAACCGCGGCAAAGCGCCTCCACTCTTGTCTCTTTCGATGGATCGTCCAGATCAGTTTCTCGCTGCGCAACAACAGGCCCGTTGGCTCGCGGCGGCGGCCAGCGCGCGCGATCGGCTGGCGCGGTTCGAGGTGCCGTTCATCTGGCAGGAGGCGGCGCAGCGCATGGCCGAACGTCTGCCCTTGCTGCGCGCGCAGGCGCAGCGGGTGCTCGACGCCGGTTGCGCCTGGGGCGATGGCCTGGAGCTGCTGCACAAGCAGTATCCGCATGCGCAGATCCTTGGCTACGAGCCTTCTCCCTTGCTGGCGCAGGTGTCAGCAAGGCGTTTTGCCCGCACCGGATGGGCGCGCTGGTTCGGTCGGCCCAGTTCGGTGCAGGTGCAGGCAGTGGATGCCGCGGACCCGGAATATCCCGCACAAGCCGATTTGCTGTGGTCCAACCTGTACCTCGACTGGCAGCGTGAGCGCGCCCCTGTCCTCGCCGCCTGGCGCCGGCAGCTTCAGCCCGAGGGTGCGCTGTTCTTCACGACTTTCGGGCCGGACACCCTCAAGGAACTCGGCGAGGCGTGTCGCGCCATCGATTACGGGTCGCAGCCGATGGCGTTCATCGATATGCACGATCTTGGCGATGAACTGGTACAGGCCGGCTTTGCCGACCCGGTGATGGACATGGAGCTCGTGCGCATGACCTGGACATCGGCGCAGGCTGCGTTGCTCGAACTGCGCGCTCTCGGGGCTGTGCCGCATGCAGGTCATGCACCGGGTCTGCGCACGCCGCGCGCCTGGCGGCGTCTCACGGATGCCCTGGACGCCACGGCGGGAGCCGATGGTCGCATCACGCTGACGTTCGAGCTGGTCTATGGGCACGCATTTCGGCCGCGTACCGAGCGGGCCCGCGACGGACAGGTCACTTTTGATGTCGAGCAACTGCGCAACACTGCGCGTCATCCCGGATTGCCGGATCAACCCGTCGAGATGAAAAATCTGTGACAGTTTGTCGAGGCGGCTGGTCCGTTATATCAATGGATCAAAATGTAACGACGCCATCTTGATCTCACGCAAAATCGAATCAAGTGCCGGCTTCAATTCTGATGCGGCAATCTGTCGCACATATAATGCTCGACTCATAAAGTTATGAGACGGGCAGAACGGTCCACTTGGTCTGTTGCCCCGAACGATGCAAATGCACAACGTCGATTCTCAGCAACCGGCAGCAGAGCGCGCAATGCAGGGTGCGTCTCTGGCTGTTGAGCAGGCGTGGCAAGAGCGAGGCGAGAGTTGGTCGCGTGATTGGGTGTTCCGCCGCAACTGCTCCATGTCGCCGCGACAGTTGATGATGTTTTTTGTCTCGCTGTGTGTGGTGTCGCTGATGGTTGCGGCCATTGCATGGGATGTGGGTGGGTCGCTGGTGATGCCGTTCACGGGGATTGAATTGAGCTCGATGGCAGTCGCGCTGTTTGTCTATGGGCGCCACGCCACGGACCGCGAGTGCGTGCGCTTGTCCGCGCAGCAGTTGCGCGTGGAATGGGAGAACGGTGGTGTGGTGCAGTCCGTCAGCTTCAACCCCCATTGGGTGCGGGTGTCGCTGCCGGAGAGTGGGCTGATTGAGGTGTCTTCAGCCGGAAGAACTGTTTACATTGGCCGGTATGCACGTCCCGAGCGGCGTGCGGCGTTGGCAAAAGATTTGCGGGCCGCGTTGCGCGCCCTTTGATGTGTATAGGGATAAGACGAATTCTTTGAGTGGGGCGACATGAAAGCATTACATCAAATCCGACTAGTAGCCGCGGCATCCCTTCTGGGGCTCATGGGTGCTGCCCATGCTGCTGTGGAGAGCCTTCCGGGAGGACCGCAGGTGCTGGGGCTGTATTTCCAGAATCCGGTATCGCCCGTTGCCAAGCAGGAAAAATTCCTCATGGACATGATGCTCTGGGTCTGTCTGGGGATCGGCATCGTGGTGTTCGGCGCGATGTTCTATTCAGTCTTCAAGCATCGCAAGTCGAAGGGTGCCGTCGCTGCGCACTTCCATGAAAGCACCAAGGTCGAAATCGCCTGGACTGTCATCCCGATCCTGATCGTGATCGCGATCCTCATTCCGGCCACGCGCACCGTCATCGCCCAAGAAAACCGCAGCGACTCCTTCATGACCGTCAAGGTGACGGGGGCGCAATGGAAATGGGGCTATGACTACCTTGCCGGTCCCGGCAAGGGCATTTCCTTCTGGTCCACACTGGCCACGCCGTATTCCGAAATCTACGAAGGCAAGAATCTTTCCAGCAATTTCGTGCTCGCGGTCGACCATGAATTGGTTGTTCCGGTCGGCAAGAAGATCAAGATCACCACCACCTCGGACGATGTCCTGCACGGCTTCTATGTTCCGTCCTTTGGCGTTCAGTTGGACGCCATTCCGGGCTTCGTGCGCTCCACTTGGTTCACCGCCGAAAAGACCGGTACCTACTACGGCCAGTGTGCCCAGATCTGCGGCAAGTACCACGCTTTCATGCCCATCGTCATCAAGGTTGTCACCTTGCCTGAATACGACCAATGGGTGGCGCAGTGGAAAAAGGCGCACCCCGACAGCACGCCTCCGGCTGATGGCGCAGCGCCCAGCAAAACCTGAACGGGGCGTCGTGGGAGATACGCCCCATAACGCCGCGGTAATTCAATAGCACGACCTATCAACATTTTCCGGAATCGCAGGAAGGGAAGTCAACATGAGCACAGTCATCGACCACGCACCGCCATCGGCCCACGCCGGTGACCATGCCCACGAACACCCGCACGGTCTGCGGCGTTGGCTGTTTTCCACGAACCACAAGGACATCGGCACGATGTATCTGCTGTTCGCCCTGTGGATGCTGTTCGAGGGCGGAATTCTGGCTCTCGGTATCCGCACTGAGCTGTGGAAGCCTTACGTGTGGCTGCTCAATCCCGAGCTGTTCAATGCCTTTGGCACCATGCACGGCATCATGATGATCTTCGGTTCGGTCATGCCTGCGCTGGTCGGTTTTGCCAACTGGATGATTCCCCTGCAGGTTGGCGCGCCGGACATGGCCTTTCCGCGCCTGAACAATCTCAGCTTCTGGCTGTTGATTCCAGCTGGCATTCTGCTCACAGCGTCGTTCTTCGTCCCCGGCGGTGCGCCCGGCGTGGGCTGGACGCTCTACGCTCCGCTGACTCTCCAGGCCGGCATGGGCATGGATCTGGTGATTTTCGCCGTCCACCTGTTGGGCGCGTCCTCCATCATGGGTTCGATCAACATCATCGTCACCATCCTCAACATGCGCGCGCCCGGCTTGACGCTGATGAAGATGCCGCTGTTCGTCTGGACATGGTTGATCACCGCCTATCTGCTGCTGGCCATCATGCCCGTGCTCGCTGGAGCAGTCACGATGACCCTGACCGACCGCCACTTCGGCACCAGCTTCTTTAGCGCGGCTGGGGGTGGTGATCCGGTGCTCTACCAGCATCTGTTCTGGTTCTTCGGGCACCCTGAGGTGTATGTGATGATTCTGCCGGTGTTCGGTATCGTCAGCTCAGTCATTCCGGCGTTCGCCCGCAAGAGGCTCTTCGGGTACAGCTCGATGGTCTACGCTTCGGCGTCCATCGCCATCCTGTCCTTCCTGGTCTGGGCGCACCACATGTTCACCGCAGGGATGCCGACCACAGGTCAGTTGTTCTTCATGTACGCCACCATGTTGATCGCCGTGCCGACGGGCGTGAAAGTGTTCAACTGGGTCGCAACGATGTGGCGTGGCTCGCTGACGTTTGAAACGCCGATGTTGTTCGCTGTGGGGTTCATTTTTGTGTTTACCCTGGGCGGTTTCACCGGCCTGATGCTGGCCATGGTGCCGATCGACACCCAGGTCCACAACACCTACTTCGTGGTCGCCCACTTCCACTACGTGCTGGTTGCCGGTTCGCTGTTCGGCATTTTCATGGGCTTTTACTTCTGGTCGCCCAAGTGGTCTGGCGTGATGTACAACGAAACGGCAGGCAAGATCCACTTCTGGACCTCCATGATTTCGTTCAACATCGCCTTCTTCCCGCAGCATTTCCTGGGTCTGGCAGGCATGCCGCGCCGCTACGTGGCCTACCCGGTGCAGTTCACCGACTTCAACCAGATCTCCACCATTGGTGCCTGGCTATTCGGTTTGTCACAGGCCTACTTCCTGTTCGCAGT
>JBAUTC010000302.1:0-22078 GCA_049582025.1 Thiomonas sp. | reverse complement strand
ACCGAGGAATGGGGCAAGGGCCTGATCCGCAGCTGGAACACCGCTGGCTGGATCGACCTCCCAAACCGCGTCGGCAACAAGATCGCCCGCCTCGTCGGTGCCGCGCCCGACGAACTGGTGGTGACTGACTCCACTTCGGTCAACCTCTACAAGGTGCTCAGCGCCGCACTGGCCATCGCCCGTGCGGATGCGCCGCAGCGCCGTGTCATCGTCTCCGAGCGCGAAAACTTTCCGACGGATCTCTACATGGCGCAATCACTGGCCACGCAACATGGCATGCGGCTTGAGCTGGTGGAACAAGGCGGCGCCGTCGCGCGGTTGCAGGATGACGTGGCCGTGCTCCTGCTCACCCAGGTGAACTACCGCAGCGGCGCGCTGTACGACATGGCCGCGGTCACGGCCGCGGCACATGCGGCGGGCGCGCTGACCATCTGGGATCTGGCGCATTCCGCTGGCGCCGTGCCGGTGGACCTCAACGGTGCACAAGCCGACTTCGCCATTGGCTGCGGCTACAAATATCTCAACGGCGGACCGGGCGCGCCCGCCTTTGTCTGGGTGCATGGGCGCCACGTCAACCGGGTGCAGCAACCGCTGTCCGGCTGGCATGGACATGCCGCGCCTTTCGTCTTCACCCCCGACTACCAGCCAGCACCGGGCATTGCCCGCTATCTCTGCGGTACGCCCACCCTGCTGTCCCTGGCCGCGCTGGAATGCGGCGTGGAGACCTTGCTGGCTGCAGAGCCTCTGGGCGGCATGCAGGCGCTGCGGCGCAAGTCACTGGCGCTGACCGAACTGTTCATCCGTCTGCTCCAAGAGAATTTGGGAGCACACCCCGTCACCATTGCCAGCCCGCTGGACGGTGCACTTCGCGGCAGCCAGGTGTCCCTGGCCTTTGACGGCGACGGCTACGCGGTGATGCAGGCGCTGATCGCGCGCGGTGTCATCGGTGACTTCCGCGCGGGTGATGCAGCCCTTGGCGACGCCGATCTGCTGCGCTTCGGCTTCACCCCCCTGTATCTGCGCCACACCGACGTATTCGACGCCGTACAAACCTTGCGCGACATCCTCGACAGCGCAGTCTGGCGCGAGGCGCGCTTCGCCCGGAAAGGAGCCGTCACTTGAACCCCGAACAGCCCCGCGCCGAGGGCGAAAAGATCGTGCGCGAAGAAGGCGCGCAGCTCGATTTCTCGCGCGCCATGAGCTATGGCGACTACCTGCATCTCGACACCCTGCTCGACGCGCAACATCCGCTGTCACCCACACACAACGAGATGCTGTTCATCATCCAGCACCAGACCAGCGAACTGTGGATGAAACTGATGCTGCACGAGTTGCACGCCGCGCTCGGCTGCATCCGAGAGGACGCGCTTCAACCTGCGTTCAAGATGCTGTCGCGGATCTCGCGGATCATGGAGCAACTCGTCCACGCCTGGGACGTACTGGCCACCATGACACCGAGTGAATACACCGCGCTACGCCCGTACCTGGTCAATTCCAGCGGGTTCCAGAGCTGGCAGTACCGCTGCATCGAATTTCTGCTGGGAAACAAGAACGCGGCGATGCTGCGCCCGCATGCGCACCGTCCAGAGCGCCTTGCGACGGTCGAGCAGGCCTGGCGCGCTCCCAGCCTGTACGACGAAGCGCTGCGTCTGCTTGATCGCCGCGGCTTGCCCGTTCCGCCCTCCAGCCTGGAGCGCGACTGGACCCAGCCGTACGCCGCGAGCGAGGATGTAAAACAGGCGTGGCTGACCATCTACCGCGCCCCGGAACGCTATTGGGATCTCTATCAGCTCGCCGAAGAACTGGTAGATCTCGAAGACGCCTTCCGACTCTGGCGCTTCCGCCACGTGACCACGGTGGAACGGGTCATCGGTTTCAAGCGCGGCACGGGCGGTACCGGCGGCGTTCCCTACCTGCGCAAAATGCTCGACACTGTGCTGTTTCCCGAGTTGTGGAAGCTGCGCACCGATCTGTGATGTCATGCCCAGGCCCGCTCCCGACGCCATCGACCGTATCGACCGAAAGCTGCTTGCGCTGCTGCAACAGGACGCCCGCCTGACGCAGGAGAAGCTCGCCGAGCAAATCGGCCTGTCGGCATCGGCCATCCAGCGGCGCATCCGGCGGCTCGAGCAGATCGGGGTGATCGAAGGCTACCGTGCCGTGGTCAGCCCGCGCGCCCTCGGCCTGGGATTGAGCGCGCTTCTGAGCGTGCGGCTGGAAAAGCATCGGCCAAGCAGCCAGCGGTCCCCACAGGACGTGTTCCGCGCCGCGGTGCAGGGCTGGCCTGAAGTGGTCGAATGCCTGGCCATGACCGGCGAGATGGATTACCTGTTGCGCGTGCATGTGCATGACATGGAACACTACGCCCATTTCGTGCTCGAGACGCTGCTGAAACACGAAAGCGTGGAAGATGTGAAATCCAGCTTCGTGCTCACCGAAGTCAAGCCATTCACTGGCGTATCGGTCTGAGCGCTGACGGCCCGCGATTCCGCGCTGCCCGGTTTCGCAATAAGCTGGAGTATCCACGCAAATTTCCACGCCCATGCAGCCCTTGCCCATCCGCCATTGCACCGCCTGCGGCGCGCCCGTGTCTTACCGCGTGCCTGACGGTGACTCCCGCCCGCGCGCAGTGTGCTCCGCCTGCGGCCACATTCAATACGAAAATCCGCGCAATATCGTCGGCACCATTCCTGCTTGGGAACAGCAGGTCTTGCTGTGCAGGCGCGCGATCGAGCCGCGCTATGGCTTGTGGACCCTGCCTGCCGGCTTCATGGAAATCGGCGAAAGCACGGAAGACGGCGCGCTGCGCGAAACCCGCGAAGAGGCGGGCGCGGAAGTGGCACTACATGGTCTTTATGCCGTAATCAATGTGCTGCCTGCGAATCAGGTGTACTTTTTTTACCGTGGGCAGCTCACCCAGGCACAGTGGCTGGCCGGGGAGGAAAGCCTCGAAGTCCAGCTCTTCCACGAGGAAGACATTCCCTGGGAACAGATTGCCTTCCGCAGCGTGGCACAGACCCTGCGGCGTTACTTCGCAGACCTGCGCGCGGGCCGCTTCCAGATCCACACCTTCGACATCACCTAAGGTCAGACGGACTCAGACTCAGGCGCAGCCCCCCATCGGCAACTCGGTGCTGGCATGGAACAATTTCCAGAAACCGTAACTGGCAAACAGCAGCAGCAAGCTCCCGGCCACAATGTGAAACCAGCGCTGGTTGGTCCGCTGGCTCACCCAGCGTAGCGTGTGCCCGGCAAACAACATGTGTGGCAGAGTCCCCACACCGAACGCAAGCATCGCCAGAGCGCCTTCCCAGGCCGTGGCGCTGAGAAACGCCAGGGACAGTGCGGAATACACCAGCCCGCACGGCAGCAGACCCCACAGCAAGCCCGCGCCGAAACGCTTGGGAACGGTGTCGAACGGCAGCAGCCGCGACAGCAAGGGTTGCGTCAACCGCGTGAGGCCACGCCCGAGCCAGCCACCGCCGATCCACTTCTGCTGCCAGCTCAGCCAGCGTGGCGACAGCACCTGCGGTAACAGCATCCACAGCCCGACGGCAACCAACACCAGATTGCCCAGGGTGAACAGACCGAGTTGCACCGGGCGGGCGCTTGCCGTCCATACCCCTGCACCGATCAACCCGGCAATTCCCCCCAAAATGGCGTAAGACAACACCCTCGCGCTCTGCAACTGCAACTGATTGACGAACAACCGACGCGCTGGAAGCAGTACATGCTCAGTCGATACCCGCTCGGAGGCCACGACCAATCCGCCGCACATGGCTGCGCAGTGCAGCCCTCCCGTGAGGCCCATCAACAACAGGGTCAGTGGAACGGTTGTATTCATCGCATTCTGCTGTATTCTTTGAATATCAAATGAAGAAAATATCGAAAAATCAGAATCTATGAAATCGACCCCGACGCCAACCGCCACGCAGATGGGGAAACCCCACCCCTGCGATGTTTGCTTTCAAAGCAAATTCTGCTTGCCCATTGCACTGTCGCAGTCGGAAATGGGACGAATCCGAGACGTGATTCAGGCCACGGTCCGCGTGCAAAAGGGTGAGGTGCTGTTCAGCGCCGGGCAGTCCATGACCAAGGTATTTTCGGTTCACGCCGGCTCATTCAAATCGTATGTCACGAGTCCGGACGGGCGTGACCAAATCGTTGGGTTTCACATCCCTGGCGAACTGATGGGACTGGAAGGACTGGGTCAGCATACCTACTTCACCGATACGGTGGCGCTCGAAGACAGCGAAGCCTGCGAAATCGACCTGCGCTCGCTGGAGACGACCACACGCGACCTTCCAGCACTGCAACACCAATTGCACTGCATCGTGAGCAATAAACTCCTCCGCGCCCAGCAAGACCAGTTTTCATTGGGAAGCATGCACGCTGACGAGCGACTCGCGCGTTTTCTGCTTGATTTGTCCGAGCGTTTCAAGGCGCGCGGTCTGTCCCCTGACGAATTTGTCTTGCGCATGAGCCGGGAAGAGATCGGCAGTTATCTGGGACTGAAACTCGAAACCGTCAGTCGACTGATGTCCAAATTCCATTCGGCCGGACTCATCCATGTGGCACAGCGTCAGATCCGTATCACCGATCGTCGGGCGCTTAGCGAACTGCTGTTGCCCCAGAGCTGAATCTCCCGCAACGCCTCTGATTGGCACGCGAAAGGGCTCCACACGGGGCCCTTTTTGATTACACGCCGGGTTCAAGAGTCAACATACTCCCTGGAACCCAGACTCCCGCCAGGCGCCAGTCCGCCGTTTCCACATGAACGCGGTAACGCACGGCTTCGAGCGGCGGCGAAAAGGCGCTGTAGAGACCGGCTGCGTTGCGGTGCAAGTCGATCCGTACGTCTTTCTGGTTTGACAGGGGGTGACGCAGCATCAACTTCAGGGTGTCCTGCGCGATCTTCTGGTTTAGCTTCAGGTCGATACGCCCCGCCGCGATCGAGATCACGCCAGTGAGATGCAGCGCCTGCGCATGCCGCTCGCGCTGGATATCACCCCCAACTGCCAGGCCCTTCTTGTAATAGTGGTCGGTGACCAGACTATCCGGCGTGCGATTCGCCAGATAGAGGGTATAGAAACTGGCTGCCACGGCAATCAAGGGCAACGCGATCAAAAACCAGGGCCAGGGTTCGCGGTACCAAGGGCGGTGAACGGTGGTGTGCATGAAAACTCCTGTGATACGTCTATTCAAGGCACGATGAATGTGGCTTTGCTGGATGCGGCAATCGGCTTTTCATCCTCGGAAATCGCGGTGATTTCGATTTTGTAGACGCCCTTCTTCGCGTTGTCGGCCGGGATGGCCACCTCCAAGGGCTCCAGAATATTGGTCGATGCTGGCAGTTCGTAAATGGTGCGCTCATGCACCGTCAGCCCGTCCAGCCCCTTGGCTTCGACGCGAATCCTGCGCGCCTTCTCGGTGGTATTCATCAACTGGATTTGATAGATGTTCTCCACCAGGCCGCCCGGAATTTCGCGCGACAGCACACCGCGATCGCGCATCACGTTCATCTTGAGCGGATCGCGCGTGGCAAGGCCGCCGACAAACAGGCCCACCATGATCAGCAGCAGCGCTGAGTAGATCAAAATCCGCGGCCTGAACAAATGGCCCCATTGCTGGCGTTTGCTCCATTTGTTGTTCATCGCGTTTTCGCTGGAGTAGCGGATCAGACCTCGCGGGTAGCCCACCTTGTCCATGACCTGATCGCACGCGTCCACACAGGCACCACAGCCGATGCACATGTATTGCAAGCCATCGCGGATGTCGATGCCTGTCGGACAGACCTGCACGCAGATACTGCAGTCCACACAATCGCCCTTGCCCTCTGCGCGCGGATCCACATGTTTGCCACGCTTGCCGCGTGGCTCACCCCGTTCGGTGTCGTAGGTCACGATCAAGGTGTCCTTGTCGATCATCACCGACTGGAACCGCGCATACGGGCACATGTACTTGCACACCTGCTCGCGCATGAAACCGGCATTGCCGTAGGTCGCGAATCCGTAGAACAAGATCCAGAAGGTCTCCCACGGACTCAGAGTGACGCTGATGACCTGCCCCGCCAGGGACAGGATCGGGGTGAAATAGCCCACAAAGGTAAAGCCCGTCCACAGAGCCACTGCGATCCACAAACCGTGCTTGAGCGATTTTTTTCCGATCTTCCTGGCGTTCCAATCGGCGCCGTCCAGGCGGATGCGCGCCAGGCGGTCGCCTTCGACCTTGCGCTCGATCCAAGTGAAAATTTCGGTGTACACCGTTTGCGGGCAGGCGTAGCCGCAGAACAGGCGTCCGGCTATGGCGGTGAACAAAAACAGACCGTAGGCTGAAATGATCAGCAGCAGAGCGAGAAAAATCACGTCCTGCGGCCACAGAATCATGCCGAAGAAATAGAACTTGCGGGTGGAAAGATCGAGCAACACCGCCTGCCGCCCATCCCACTGCAACCAGGGTAATCCGTAAAACAGCACCTGGGTGAACACCACCATGAGCACACGCCAGTTGTTGAACCAGCCTGTCACCGATCGGGCATAGATTTTTTTGCGCACCTCGTATAGCCACTCTTCAGAGGCCGAGATATCGTCTTCGTTGGGTTCAGGAACCTTGGCATTCATTGCACGGTCTGGGGTCAAAACTGCGGGCGTGTTTCAAGCGGCTCCGGAACACAATTTGGATTGCGCCCCGAAGCGGTTCTGGCAAAGCTGGTGAGGAAGTGAATGGCTCAGTTCGCCGTTTCAGCGCCATGGCTGATGCCATAGACGTATGCCGCCAGCAAGTGAATCTTCTCCGGGGAGAGGAAGTCCTTTTGTGCCGGCATCTGCCCGGCGCGACCTTTTTCAATGGTGTGCGAGATGGTTTCAATACTGGAACCGAACAGCCACTGACGCTTTGGATCTGCGAGATCGGGAGCGCCCAGGGCCTTGTTTCCTGTGCCGTCCGCCCCGTGACAGGCAGCACACGCCGTGGCGAACAGGGGTTTGCCTTGCATGGCCAGACCGGCGTCATGTTTCAGGCCACTAAGGCTACGCACATAGTGAACCACCGCCAAGACACCCGGCTTGCCACCAATCGCAGCCTCCATCGGGGGCATCATGCCCAGACGGCCATTAGTGATGGTTTCCACCAGAACGTCAGGACTGTTGCCATAGAGCCAAGCGTTGGCGTTATGGATCGTCAGGTTGGGAAAGCCCTTGGTGCCGCCGGCGTCGGAGCCGTGGCATTGTGAGCAGTAAGTCAGGAACATGCGCTGCCCCGTGGCCATCGCCGTGGGATTGGCAGCCAGTACTGGAACCGGCATTTTCATGTACGCGGCATACAGGGGTTCGATGCGCGCGTCGAACGCGGCCGACTCTTGCTGGTACATCTTGTCGCTGGAAAAGCCGAGGTAGCCCTTGTAGAACGCCAAGCCGCCGTAGAGCGCCAGATAGAGTATCCCGAAAACCAGGGTCAGAATGAACAAGCCCATCCACCAGCGGGGCAAGGGGTTGTTGAACTCCTGCAGATCGCCATCCCAGACGTGGCCGGTCGTGGCGATGGGGTTGCCCGCCTTGTCGCGGAACACGGTCTGTCGGGCCGTGGCGCGCAGAAAGAGAAACAAGGCAATGATGGAAACGATGGTGACGCCGCCGATCCAGAAGGCCCACCCGGGAGAATAGAACTGGTTCATGATTAGGACTTGTCGGATGTCTTGGAATCGTCGCCCTTGTCAAACGACTCGGGCGGATGATTCTTGGAGTCAAGGAAGGGGATCATTCCGTCCTTTTGATGCGTTTTCTTGAAGCGCGGCGAGAATGCCCACCACACGATACCGGCGAAAACCACCATGGAGAGAACGAGAACGATCGAGCCAAAAGACATGACTGCTTTCCTCAATAGTTGATGTAGTTGGCCTTGGACTTGTAGTTGCTTAACGCCGTGCCCAGCCCTTGCAGGTAGGCGATCAGCGCGTCCTCCTTGGTCTTGCCTTGGAGTTCCTGTGGAGCCGCTGCAATTTCAGCATCGGTGTATGGCACGCCCAGAATGCGCATGGTGCGCATCTTGGCCTGGATCTCCCCTGCCTCGGCAGGCTGGTGCTGCAACCAGGTGTAGGCCGGCATGATGCTTTCCGGCACAAGGTCTCGCGGCTGGCGCAGATGCAGGCGCTGCCACTCATCGGAGTACTTGCCGCCGACGCGAGCCAGATCTGGCCCGGTGCGTTTGCTACCCCACTGGAAGGGGTGGTCGTAGACCGACTCTCCCGCCACCGAATAGTGGCCATAGCGTTCCACCTCGGCGCGCAGCGGGCGGATCATCTGCGAGTGGCAGAGATAACAGCCCTCGGCCAGATACACATCGCGACCTTCGAGCTGCAGCGCGGTGTAGGGCTTGACGCCCGGAATGGGCTGGGTGGTGGCCTTGTCGAAGAACAGGGGAACGAGCTGAACCAGCCCGGCAATGCTGACGACGATCGCCACCAGCACGATCATCAGACCAACGTTCTTCTCGATGGTCTCGTGACTGAAAGAAGCCATGAATATCTCCGTGTAGTGATCAGGCGTGGGCGGGGCTCAGTGCAGGCACTGGTGCGTCGATGGGCTTGCCCTGGCGAATGGTTCTCCAGGCGTTGTAAACCATCAGGCTCATGCCGAAGAGATAGATCGAGCCACCAATCGCACGGATGACGTACAGGGGAATGACCGCCTTGATGCTCTCAATAAAGCTATAGGTCAGTGAGCCGTCCGGTTGCATGGCACGCCACATCAGCCCCTCGGTCACACCAGCCACCCACAGCGACGCGATGTACAGCACCACGCCGATGGTCGCTGTCCAGAAATGGATCTCGATGAGCTTCTTGCTCCACATCTGGGTCTGACCCCACAGGCGCGGAATCAGGTAGTACAGGCTGCCCATGGTGATCATGCCGACCCAGCCCATGGCGCCCGAATGCACGTGACCGATGATCCAGTCGGTGTAGTGGCCAAGCGCGCTCACCGTCTTGACCGACAGCATCGGCCCTTCGAAGGTCGACATGCCGTAGAACGACAGCGCGGTGATCAGGAATTTGAGAATGGGGTCTTCACGCAGCTTGTACCAGGCGCCCGACAACGTCATCATGCCGTTGATCATGCCGCCCCAGCTCGGCGCCAGCAGGATGAGCGAAAACACCATACCCAGCGACTGTGTCCAGTCGGGAAGCGCGGTATAGAGCAGATGGTGCGGACCCGCCCACATATACGTGAATATCAGCGCCCAGAAATGGACGATGGACAGGCGGTAGGAATAGACGGGACGCTCGGCTTGCTTCGGAATGAAGTAATACATCATCCCCAGGAAAGAGGTGGTTAGGAAGAAGCCCACTGCGTTATGGCCGTACCACCACTGGATCATGGCGTCCTGCGCACCGCCATAGACCGAGTAGCTCTTCCAGGACAGCAGGCTGATCGGCAGCTTGATGTTGTTGACAACGTAGAGCAAGGCGATTGTGATGATGTAGGCGCCGAAGAACCAGTTCGCCACGTAGATGTGCGGGGTCTTGCGCTTGATCAGCGTACCGAAGAACACGATGGCATAGGCGACCCAGGTGACGACGATCAACAAGCTGATGGGCCATTCCTGTTCGGCGTATTCCTTCGCACTGGTGATGCCCAGCGGGTAGGTAATGGCGCACAGCACGATGACCGCGGTCCAGCCCCAGAAGGTGAACTCCGCCAGCTTGGGGGCGAACAACGGCACCTGACAGGTGCGCTGCACGATGTAGTACGAGGTGGCGAACAGCGCAGTCCCGCCAAAACCAAAAATGACCGCGTTGGTGTGCACCGGACGCAGCCGCCCCCAGCTCAGCCATTCGATGCCATACGTCATATCGGGCCAGACCAGCTGCACCGCGATGAACACGCCGACCAGCATGCCGACCACCGCCCAGACCAGGGTCATGACGGTGAATTTGCGCACCAGCGCGTAGTTGTAAGTTTGCTTAAGCGTCAGATCGCTCATCTGCTCCACCTGTTGACAAAAAGAAACGAAACGGAATGTATGGCATCGTTCTTTACTTATGGACACATGCATTTGACATGCATCAACACATATCTATTCGTAAGGGTAAGCACTAGAGAAGGCGGCGCGTCAATGCGACATCCTGCCGCATAACCCTGGATCACTCGCCAAGTTTCGCCGCACCTTCGCCCTCGTTGTTTTCGGCCTGCGTCTCTGCTTTCGGTCTGTCGTCATCCATCAGAATGGCGTGTGCCGGGCCTTCCATATCATCGAACTGACCACTGCGCGCCGCCCACCACAGCACACCGACGATGAGCAGCACCAGCACCACACTGATGGGAATGAGAATGAACAGAGAACCTTCCATGGCACCCTCTCAAACCACCTGCACCGGGCGTTCGCGCCGCGCCAGCCGTGCCGCATTGAGCACAACCAGCAGCGAGGAACAACTCATGCCCACCGCAGCCCAGACGGGCGTGATGTACCCCGCCACTGCCAGAGGAATGGCCAGCAGGTTGTAGACCACCGCCCAGATCAGGTTCTGCCGCATCACCCGCACGGTCCGCCGCCCCGTGGCCACCAGCCTGGGCAAAGCCCGCATATCGGGATGGTGGAGGATGACATCCGCACCGGCGCGCGCAATCGGCGCGGCTCCAGAAAAGCTCACCGACAGGTCGGCCGCAGCAAGCACCGGAGCGTCGTTCACCCCGTCACCCACCATGGCCACGACCCGGCCCTGAGCGCGCAACTGGCGCACGCGCTCCAATTTGTCTTCCGGGCTCAGCCCGCCTTCGGCACGTCCGACTCCGAGCTGGTTTGCCCAAGCCTGCACGGTCCGAGGCGCATCCCCGGACAGCACAGCCACCTCAACGCCGTCCTGCTGCAAGGCCTGCAGGGCTTCGCGCGCGCCGGGACGCAGGGTTTCCGCAATGTCGAATACCGCCAGAGGACGGCCGCCCAGGCTCAGCCCCAGACAGCTCAAGGGAATGGCGCTATCCCCGGGCGACGACGCCTCGGGCACGCCAGTGAACGCCACATTGCCCAGACGCAGTGTCTGCCCTTGCCACTGCCCCTGCATACCGCCATGGGGCACAGCGCGCAGGTCTTGCACGACCTCGACAGGATCATCCCCAGTCGTGGAGGCGACGAACGCCCGCGCGAGCGGGTGCTGCACGCCCTCTTCAAGCGCTCGCGCCAAGGCCAGCACCTTCCCCCGGCTGAATTCCGCATCGAGCACGCGCACCTGAGCCACCACTGGTTCGGCGGTCGTCAGCGTGCCTGTCTTGTCGAATAGCCACAGGTCGACCTTCGGCGTGCGATCGAGCGCATGGCCGCGCGCCAGCAGTACGCCGTGACGCGAGAGTTGCGCGGTGGAAGCCGCCAGTGCTGCAGGCACGGCCAGTGACAGCGCGCAGGGGCAACTCACCACCAGCACCGCCACCAGGGTGGGAATGATGCGGGACGGGTCGAGCCACCACCACAGCAGCACGGTGAGGGCCGCCACCGCCAACAGGCCCAGTGTGAACCATTGAGCGGCGATGTCGGCCAACTGCGCCGCGCGCGGCTTGCTGGCCAGCGCATGCTGCATCAGTTCGACCATCTGAGCGATGCGCGTCCCCGCGCCGGTTTTCGTGGCGCGCAGCACCAGCGGCGATTGGCGGTTCATGCTGCCCGCCAGAACGCCATCGCCCAACTGCTTGTGAACCGCACGGCTTTCGCCAGTGAGCAAGGCCTCGTCCACCTGCGAGACGCCAGAGATCACCACACCGTCCACGGCGGCTGCACTGCCGCTGGGCAGTTCCACCTCGTCTCCCACGCGCACCTGGGTGATGGCCACACTGCGCCAGTCGTCCTGCGCATCCGCGCGCACCCGCACAGCCGCAGGCAACTGTTCCATCAGTTCTTCGGCGGCATTCAGGCTGCGCTGGCGCAGACCGTCCTCGATCAGCCGCGCGGTCAGCAACAACGCCAGAAACATCACCACCGAATCGAAATACACATGGCTCTGTCCGTGCAACACGCTCCATACGCTGGCAGCAAACGCGCTCCACAAGCCTAGGGTGACGGGCACATCCATGCCCAGCCGGCGGTTGCGCACATCGCGCAACGCGCCCATGAGAAAGGGCCAGCCGGAGAACAGCAGCGCGGGCAGGGTCAGCGCCAGACTGCCCCACTGGAAGATGCCCTGCTCTGCAGCGTTGAGCCCTTCAGGATCGATGTAGCCGGGCCAGGCGAACATCATCACCTGCATCATCGCCAGCCAGGCCACGAGGGTGCGCAGTATGGCCAGCCGCCGTACGCGTCGGTGGTTGAGTTCGCTTTGATGACGCGCGTTGGGCAGCGGTCGATAGCCCACCTCGGCAAGCGCCTGGAACACCTGCGGGAGCTGGACGACTTTTGCGTCCCACTGCAAAGCCACACGCCGTGTGGAGTAGTTGACGGTGGCCGCAATCACCCCCGGAATGGCACGCAGGCGCTGCTCGATCAGCCAGACGCAGGCGCCACAGTGAATGCCGTCCACCGCAATCTGCGTGCTCCATTTGCCGTCGCCCAATGCGGTGGCGTAGGCGGTGAGAAACGCTGGGTCGGCCAGCGCCATCCATTGTTGGTGCAAGCGGTCGATTTCTTCAGGCGGCAACGCGGCAATGGCCCCCTCGCCTGCCGTGCGGCGGTCGTAATAGGCGCACAAGCCGCCCTGCACGATGATTTCCGCCGCCGCAGCGCAGCCCTGGCAGCAGAAGCTGCGCCACTGGCGGTCGAGTTCCATGCGCACCGGGGCATTGCCCAAGGGCAGCCCGCAGTGGTAGCAGCCCGCGTCAGCCACGGGCTCCGCAGCCGCGTTTGCATGCGCAGGCGTGCTGGACAGAGGAAGGCCGGAACTTGACATGCCTCACATCCTAGAAACAGCACAACCACCTCAGCTTGAGATGTATCAAGAAGTTTCTATCTATTGGTCAGTGTCAACCCTGCTGCCACTGCACCCAGACTTTTTCCAGCCGCTTGAGCGACACTGGCATTGGCGTGCGCAGTTCCTGCGCAAACAGCGAGACGCGCAGTTCTTCAAGCAGCCAGCGCAATTCCTGCAGTCTCTGTGGCACAGCGCCGCGATACTGCGCCGCCTCACGCTGCCAGCGCGTCAGCCAGGGTGCGAGCTGGCCTCCAAGTTGGGCGTCGCGGGCCGGATCGGTACGAAACTTGTCCAGCCGCCTCGCGATCGCCTGGAGGTAACGCGGGAAATGGCCGATCTGCGACACCGGGGTGTCTGCAATGAAGCGCGACGGCAGCAGCGCCTGCAACTGCGCACGGATGTCGGCGAGCAACACGGGTTGATTCTTGAACGCCGCAAGCTTTTTTTGCACCTGCGCGTACTCTTCCAGGATCTGTCCAGCCAGTCGCGCGACTTCTGCCGCGAGCAGCTGGAAGCGTGGCTTGCCCTCGGTCAGACGCTGCGCGAAGGCCGCCCTGTCAGCAGGCAGGGGCTCAGCCAGAAACGCGCGGTCCAGCGCCGCGTCGATGATCTGCACGCGCAGCACCTCCGCCGTGCCCAGTGGCATGAACAACATCGCGGTCTGCTGAAAGCCGGGCAGGCTCTTTTCCGCATGCTTGATCTGATCGCGCAACTGCAAGGCGAACAACCGCCGCAAGCCGCTGCGGTGCAGGCGCGCAGCCTCCTCGGCAGTGTCGAACACCTCCACATCGACCGTGCCGCCCTTGTCCACCAGGGCGGGAAAGCCGATCAGGGTGTGCGCACCCCGGCGCAGTTCGAGCAATTCGGGCAAAGCGTCGAAGCTCCAGTCGGTCAGACCCTGCAACGCGTCGGACGTCGTGTTGCTCTGTGGCGCTCCCATGCGCTGCGGCGTGGCAGGCTGCCGGACTGCCGCTGAGTTCGAAGCGGACTCGCCTTCATCGCGCTGCGGCAACTTGGTGCGCAGTTTGGCCAGTTCTGCGAAGGCGCTGCGCGAGGCCTGGCCGTGATCGGCGCGCAGTTTGTCGATGTCGCGGCCGCTGTCGATGCGCCGCCCGTGGGCGTCCATCAGCTGCACATTGAAAAACAGATGCGGCCCCAGCGTTTCGAGCTTGAAGTCGGTACGTTGCAGCGCCAGCCCGGTGTGCTCGCGCACCAGATCGCGCAGGGAGTCGAGCAGCTCGCCCTGGCCGAAACGATCTGCTGCCGTGATCTGCTCTGTGAATTCCTCCGCGGTTTGCGGCAGAGGAACCAGCCGCGCTCGCGGACGCTGGGGCAGGCTTTTGAGCAGGGCGAGGACTTTTTCCCTGAGCAAACCGGGAACCAGCCATTGCAGGCGCTGCACCGGCACCTGGTTGAGCGCCGCCAGCGGCACCTGGACGGTCACGCCGTCGCGTGCGCCACCGGGGTCAAAGGTGTAGTCGAGCTGCAGTTCCAAGGCGCCAAGCTTCAGGCGGTTGGGGAAGGAGTCGGTGGTGATGCCTGCCGCCTCATGGCGCATCAGCTCGTCGCGCTGCAGAAACAGGAGCTGGGGTGTGGCGCGGGCAGCATCACGGTACCAGCGGTCGAAACTGGCGCCGCCATAAACCTCGGCAGGAATGTGCTGGTCGTAGAAGGCGAAGATCAATTCATCGTCCACCAGCACGTCGAGGCGCCGGGCTTTGTGCTCCAGATGTTCGATGTCGGCAATGAGTGCGCGGTTGTGGGTGAAAAAGGGCCAGCGGCAGTCCCATTCGCCCTCCACCAGCGCCTGACGGATGAAGATCTCGCGCGCCTGCGCTGCATCGAAACGGCCAAAGTCCACGCGCCGCTGGTTGTAGACCACGAGGCCGTAAAGCGTGGCGCGTTCGAACGCCGTCACCTGCGCCGGACGCTTTTCCCAATGCGGATCGAGCAGGCTGGTCTTGAGCAGATGCCCGCCCACCTTTTCCAGCCATTGCGGCTCGATGCGGGCTACGCCACGTGCATACAGCCGTGTGGTTTCGACCAGTTCGGCGGCCATGATCCAGCGACCGGCCTTGCGGCCCAGCGGCGACGACGGATGGATGGCAAAGCGGATGCCTCTCGCCCCCAAATATTGCGCATCATCGTCGCCCTTGTAGCCCACATTGCCCAGCAGCCCCGCGAGCAAAGCACAGTGAATCTGTTCGTAAGTGGCCTCAGCGGTGTTGAGCCGCCAGCCGTGTTCGGCCACCAGGGTATGGAGTTGGCTGTGGACATCGTGCCATTCGCGCAGCCGCAGGGGCGAGAGAAACTGTCCGCGCAATTCGGTCCACAACTTGCGATGCGACTTCTTGTGTTCGACCGCCGCGTTGTAATGCGCCCAGAGTTTGAGCCAGCCGAGAAATTCCGAGCGTTCATCGGCATATTTCCGGTGTGCCTCGTCCGCGGCCTGCTGCGCCTCGGCGGGGCGTTCGCGTGGATCCTGCACCGAGAGCGCGGAGGCGATGATCAGCACCTCGGTGAGTGCCTCGCGGCTGCGCGCCTCCAGGATCATGCGGCCGATACGCGGGTCGAGCGGCAGGCGGGCGAGCTGGCGGCCAAGCGGGGTCAGCGCGTTGCGATCATCCACCGCGCCCAACTCGGTGAGCAACTGGTAGCCGTCGGCAATGGCCTTGCCCGGCGGGGCGTCGATGAACGGAAAGTCCTCAATGGCATCCAGCCCGAGCGACTTCATGCGCAGGATCACCGCCGCAAGCGACGACCGCAGCACCTCCGGCATGGTGAAGCGCGGGCGGGCGATGAAATCGGCTTCCTCATACAGCCGGATGCACACACCGTTCGCCACACGTCCGCAGCGCCCGGCACGCTGCTGCGCCGCCGCCTGGCTGATGGGCTCGACCTGCAGCATCTCGACCTTGTTGCGATAGCTGTAGCGCTTGACCCGCGCCTGCCCGGCGTCAATGACATAGCGGATGCCCGGCACCGTGAGCGAAGTTTCCGCCACATTCGTGGCCAGCACCACACGCCGGGCGCCGCCGGCGGAAAACACCCGGTCCTGCTCGGCCTGCGACAGCCTGGAATACAAGGGCAGGATCTCCACTGCCTGCCGCGAGGTTTCCAGGTGGTGCTTGCGCAGTGCGGCTTCGGTGTCGCGGATCTCGCGCTCACCCGGCAGGAACACCAGGATGTCGCCCGAGCCCAGCCGCCACAATTCGTCCACCGCATCACAGATTGCTGCGGCCTGGTCGCGGTCGTCGCCCTTGGCGACGCCGAAGGGCCGCCAGCGCACCTCGACAGGATACAGCCGCCCCGACACTTCGATCACCGGCGCCGGGATGGGAGCCCCCCACGCTTCAGGCTGCGCCGTTTCGCTGCCCCCCGCGGGGGCGTCGCCGGTCTTGGGACGGCCCGGCGCCGGGCGGGGCATGGCGAAATGTTGCGCAAACCGGTCTGCATCGATGGTCGCCGACGTCACGATCACCTTCAGGTCCGGCCGCCTGGGCAGCAGTTGTTTGAGATAGCCCAGCAACACGTCGATGTTCAGGCTGCGCTCGTGGGCCTCGTCGATGATCAGGGTGTCGTAAGCGCGCAGCAGCGGGTCGCTCTGCGTTTCAGCCAGCAAAATGCCGTCGGTCATCAGCTTGATCGAGGCGCCGGGCTGCAGGCGGTCGTTGAAACGCACCTTGTAGCCGGCATGCACGCCCAGCTCACTTCCCAACTCGTACGCAATGCGGCGCGCGATGCTCACCGCCGCTAGGCGCCGCGGCTGGGTATGTCCGATCAACCCCTTTCCGCCCGCGCCCAGGCCCCGGCCGATCGACAGCGCAATCTTGGGCAACTGCGTGGTCTTGCCCGAACCGGTCTCACCGCAAACGATGACCACCTGATGCTCCCGCAGCGCCCGGGCAATGTCCTCGCGCCGCATTGAGACCGGCAGCTCCTCCGGGAAACGCACCTCGCCCACCGGCGTGGCAACCACGGGGGCACGCGGGGCGGCGGGCCGACGCGGTCGGGGCGAACGGGGGGCGATCTGTTCGGGCATGGAAGACAACAAAATCGAAAGTAACTCAACATTTTCGGATAATCGCAGCATGATTGCCCAGCAAGAACAATTCGTCGGTTGGCTGCGCTCGGTCGCGCCCTATATCCATGCACACCGTGGCAGGACCTTCGTGGTCGCCATCGCCGGCGAATTGATCGCCGCCGGCCGTCTCAACGCGCTGGTGCAGGACGTCGCCCTGCTCACCGCCATGGGCGTGCGCATCGTGCTGGTGCATGGCTTTCGCCCACAGGTCGAAGCCCAGTTGCGCGAAAAGGGCGTGGGCTCGCGCTACTCGCACGGCATGCGCGTGACGGACGAGGTCGCTCTCGACGCCGCGCAGGAAGCCGCCGGACAGCTGCGCTTCGAGATCGAAGCGGCGTTCTCGCAGGGCCTGCCCAACACGCCGATGGCTGGCGCCACCGTGCGGGTCGTGTCGGGCAATTTCATCATTGCCCGCCCCGTGGGGGTGATCGACGGCCTGGACTTCCAGCACACCGGGCTGGTGCGCAAAGTCGATGCGCCCACCATTCAGCGGGCCTTGGAATACGGCGCGGTCGTGCTCATGTCACCCTTCGGCTACTCCCCCACGGGTGAAGCCTTCAACCTCAGCATGGAAGACGTGGCCAGCAGCGTGAGCGCGGCAATCAAGGCGGAAAAACTGCTGCTGATCACCGAGGTGGCAGGGGTCATGGACGTCCAGCACAACCTCGTCCCCGAACTCACCGTGGCGCAAGCCGAGCACCTGCTCTCGCGCCTGCCCGACCCGCAGCAACCCACCGACACTGCGTTCTACCTGCGACACGCGGTGCGTGCGGTGCGCGGCGGTGTGGCACGGGCGCATATCGTTCCCTATGCGCTCGACGGCTCGCTGCTGCTCGAACTCTTCACCCACGACGGCGTGGGCACCATGATTGCGGACGAGCACCTCGAACACCTGCGCCAGGCCTCGGCGGACGACGTGGGCGGCATCCTGCAACTCATCGAACCGCTGGAAGAACAAGGCGTGCTGGTCAAGCGCAGCCGCACCGAGATCGAGCGTGACATCACCAACTACACCGTGCTGGAGCACGACGGCATCATTTTCGGCTGCGCCGCGCTCTACCCCTATCCCCAGGAAAAAACCGGGGAGATGGCCGCACTCACGGTTCATCCTTCCGCACAGGGTCAGGGCGACGGCGAACGCATCCTCAAACACATCGAGCAGCGCGCGCGCATCCAGGGCCTGCACAGCATTTTCGTGCTGACCACCCGCACCATGCACTGGTTCATCAAACGCGGCTTTGTGCTGGTGGAGCGCGAATGGCTCCCGCCCGAACGCCGTCTGCGCTATGACGATGAGCGCCGTTCACGCGTACTCGTCAAGCACCTGACGTGACCGTTGCCGAGGCACACCGCCGCGCAGCAGCTTTTTTTTTACATATCAAAGGACATTCCCATGACACGCATGGTCAACTGCATCAAGCTCGGACGCGAGGCGGAAGGCCTCGACTTCGCCCCATACCCCGGCGAACTCGGCACACGCATCTACAACAACGTCTCAAAGGAGGCCTGGCAGGCCTGGCTCAAACACCAGACCATGCTGGTGAATGAAAACCGCCTGAACCTCGCCGACGCCCGCGCCCGCCAATACCTGGCGCGACAAATGGAAAAATACTTCTTTGGCGAAGGCGCCGAGGTACCGCAAGGCTACGTACCCCCCACGGCCTGAGCGCACTTTTGCAGAAAATGCCGCGGATTTGCTGTCAATCATAAATACTGTATGCAGTATAAAATGCGGCCATATTTTTCTCGATTACATCATTTCACACTATTGCGCAATCAACACTAAACACTATGTGGTGTATGCGCATGTCCACCTAACATCGCCTCAACCTCAAATACTCAAATCAGTATTTCGAGCCGTCGCCGCGATGTTGCGGCGCTATCAACCACCGATTGAGGCCGGGTGAACAACCCGGAAGGAGACAGAAGCATGCAATTCAAGAAACTGGCACTCGCACTTGCCATGGCCGGTATCGCCATTCCCGCCGCCTACGCCACCGATGGCTATTTCCAGCCCGGCTTCAGCGTGAAGGCCAATGGCATGGGCGGTGTGGGCATCGCCCTGCCGCAAGATGCACTCACCGCGGCGACCAACCCCGCTGGCGGTGCGCTGATCGGCAATCGCGTCGACGGTGGCCTGAGCCTGTTCCGTCCCGACCGTTCAGCCAAGATCGGCGGTACCACCTACAGCGGCAACGACAAGCAGAACTTCATCATTCCGGAAGTCGGCGCGAACTTCGTGCTGAACCCGACCATGTCTTACGGCATCGCCATGTACGGCAACGGCGGCATGAACTCCGGTTACAGCAACATTGCCGGCTCGATGACGGGTCTTGCAAACGGCGCAGGCGTCGACCTGCAGCAGATGTTCATCTCCCCCAGCTTCGCCTGGAAGGTGACGCCCACGCAAACGATCGGCGTGGCGGTGAATCTGGTTCGTCAGACCTTCCGTGCCAACGGCCTGGGCGCCTTCGCTGGCTATTCCTCGTCGCCCAGCAACCTGAGCGACAACGGGCACGATACCTCGAACGGTGTCGGCATTCGACTCGGCTGGATTGGTGAGATTGCACCCGGATTCTCGATGGGCGCGACCTACCAGCCCAAGACCCACATGAGCAAGTTCAGCAATTACAGTGGACTGTTTGCTGACGGAGGCAGTTTCGATATTCCGGCGAACTACGGCATCGGCTTCGCCTGGAAGCCCACCGGTCAGCTGACCGTCGCCGGTGACGTCGAGCGCATCCTGTACAGCGACGTCAGCGCCATTGGCAACACCTCGACAACCTTCGGCATCAACCCGCTCGGTGCCTCGAACGGCCCCGGCTTCGGCTGGAAGGACATCACCGTTGTGAAGTTGGGTGTGGCCTACCAGGTCAACCAGGCGCTAACTGTGCGTGGCGGCTGGAACCACACCGACAATCCGGTGACTCCGGAAAATGTGTTCTTCAACACAATTGCTCCCGGTGTGGTCAAGGATCACCTGACGCTGGGCATGACCTACGCGGTAAGCAACACCATGGAGGTGTCCGCGGACTATGTGCATGCCTTCAAGAACACAGTGACCGGCACCATGACCCAGTCCGGCGGAGGTGGCGAGGAACTCAGCATGTCCCAGAACACCCTGGGCGTTTCGGTGGGTTGGAAATTCTGATTCTTTCCGCCTCACAAAAAACCGCAGCCGAGGCTGCGGTTTTTTTATTCCTGTTTCACGGACAATTCCCGCCATGCTTCCCTGTTATGTCCTCCTCGACCTTGAAACCACCGGCGGCAACCCCGTCCATGATCGCATCACCGAGATTGCTGCCATGCGGGTGGAGAATGGTGTTGTTATGGCGCATTTGAACCAACTGGTCAATCCAGGCGCGCGCATTCCACCCTTCATACAGCAACTCACCGGCATCACCGATGCCATGGTGGCGCACGCGCCCGCGTTTGGCGCGGTGCTGCCCGGGTTGCTCGCGCTGCTGGACGGCGCGGTGCTTGTTGCGCACAACGTGCGCTTCGATCACGGCTTTCTCATGCAGTCCGCAGCGCGCGAAGGCGTGAATCTTCGCGTGAAGACCCTGTGCACTGTGCGCCTGTCGCGCAAGTTGTACCCGCAGGCACGCGGCCACGGACTCGATGCCATCATGCGCCGCCATGGCCTGCACACCACGGCACGGCACCGGGCGATGGGCGATGTGGAATTGCTGAGCGACTGGCTGGGCATCGCCACAGCGGAACTTGGCGTGCAGACTGTCGAAACTGCCGCGCAAGAGCTGCTGCGCGGCAGTGCCAGCGTGCCGCCGCAATTGGAAACACCGATCGACGACATCCCCAACACGCCCGGCGTCTATCTGCTTTACGGCGACGCTGAAACTCCACTGTACGTTGGCAAGAGCGTGCGGCTGCGTCGCCGCGTGCTGTCGCATTTTCAGTCGGATCATCGTGACGCCCGTGAAATGCGCATTGCGCAAGAAGTACGACGGGTGCAATGGCACGAAACGGCGGGAGAGTTGGGCGCCTTGCTGCTGGAGACGCGACTGGTCAAGGACCTGCAGCCGCTGCTCAACCGCCAACTCCGCCGCGAACGTCAACTGTGTGCCTGGGGGCTGGCGGATGACGTGGACACTCGCCCCCTGCTCACCCTCGTGCGCGGGGACGAACTCGACTCCCGGCTGTTTGCGCAGTTGTACGGCACCTATCGCAGCAAGCGCCAGGCGCTCGACAGCCTGCGCGCCATTGCCGAGCGCCACGCCTTGTGTCCGCAGGCGATGGGGCTGGAGTCCGGCAAGGGCCGCTGCTTTGCGCAGCAGATCGGGCAGTGCAAAGGGGTGTGCTGCGGCCTCGAAACTGCAGAGCAACATCATTTGCGAGTGCGCATGGCGCTGGCCGCCGAACGGTTGCGCGCCTGGCCCTACGCCGGGCCGATCGGGCTGCGCGAACACGACGCAAGCCGAGAGCGCACAGACGTGCACGTCTTCGATCAATGGCGACATCTGGGCACGGCGCGCAGCGAAACCGAGCTGACCGAATTGCTCGAAGGCCGCCGCGATGAAATGCCGGGCGGTTTCGATCTCGACATCTATCGTCTGCTGCTGGGCCGTCTGCTCGGCACGAAGGGCCCGCCGCCTGACTTGATTCGATTCCCTTAGCCGTGTTCCTTGGCGTGGTTGATCGAGTACTTGGGAATCTCGATGGTCACGTCCTGATCTGACAAAATCGCTTGGCAAGACAGTCGCGAGGTCGGCTCCAGGCCCCAGGCGCGGTCGAGCAGGTCTTCTTCGCCTTCGTCGGGCTCACCCAGGCTGTCATAGCCCTTGCGCACCACCACATGACAGGTGGTGCAGGCGCACTGCATATCGCAGGCGTGCTCGATTGACACGCCGTTTTCGAGCAAGGCCTCGCAAATGGACGTTCCCCGCCCGGCGTCGACCTGCTTGCCTTCAGGACAGTATTCGGGATGGGGAAGGACGGTAATCAGGGGCATGATGCGGACGCGTAGAGAGAAATTCAGGAAGCGCTGGAAGACGGCAATTCGGCGAGCCGGGCGATCTGATCGACCGACTGGCCGGATAAGGCGCGCTGAATGCTGCGGTTCATGCGACGCTCGGCAAAGGCGTCGGTCT
>JBAUTC010000301.1:0-2430 GCA_049582025.1 Thiomonas sp. | reverse complement strand
CAAGCCCCCTCAGTGAAAGACATCTCTGCCAAGGTCAATCGGTCTGGACGGACTTTGCAGAAATCCTGGCGGACTCTATCTCCCACAATCGCCGACTGATTGGGGGTACGACTTTATTCTGGGCAGAAGGTGAAGTCGTACGACTTTATTGTTGAGAGTACGAGTTTATTCTCAGCAAACATATTCTCAGCAAACAACAGGCTTATTCTACGGTCACACTCTTTGCCAGATTGCGCGGCTTGTCGACATCGGTGCCGCGGGCGGTGGCAGTGTGATATGCGAGGAGCTGTAGCGGGACGACGTGGAGGATGGGCGAGAGTGCGCCGTAATGCTCTGGCAGGCGGATGAGATGGACGCCTTCGCTGGCCTCGATCTGGCCGTCGGCGTCGGCGAACACGTACAGCTCGCCGCCGCGGGCGCGGACTTCCTGCAGATTGCTCTTGAGTTTGTCCAGCAGCGCGTCGTTGGGGGCCACGGCGACAACGGGCATGGCTTCGGTGACGAGGGCCAGTGGGCCATGTTTGAGTTCACCAGCGGGATACGCCTCGGCGTGGATGTAAGTGATCTCCTTGAGCTTGAGCGCGCCTTCCAGGGCGATGGGGTAGTGCATGCCGCGCCCGAGGAACAGGGCGTTTTCGCGGCGGGCGAACTGCTCGGCCCAGGCGATGATCTGCGGCTCCAGCGCCAGCACGCTTTGCACCGCGGCGGGCAGGTGGCGCAGGGCGGTGAGCATGGCGGCTTCATCGGCGTCGCTCAGGCGTCCCTTGGCGCGGGCCAGTGCGCCGGCCAGCAGATAGAGGGCGACGAGCTGGGTGGTGAAGGCTTTGGTGGAGGCCACGCCGATTTCTGTGCCGGCGCGGGTGAAGAATTGCAGCGCAGTCTCGCGCGCCATAGCGCTGGTGGCTACGTTGACCACCGCCAGGGTATGGGTGTGGCCGAGCTGCTTGGCGTGCTTGAGCGCCGCCAGGGTGTCGGCGGTTTCGCCGGACTGCGAGATGACGACGACCAGCGCGGCGGGGTCGGGCACAGAATCGCGGTAACGGTATTCGCTGGCCACTTCCACTTCCACTGGCACGCGGGCGATGGATTCGATCCAGTACTTGGCCGTCAGCCCGGCGTAATAGCTCGTGCCGCAGGCCAGGATGCGTATGCCGCTGATTGCGGCAAACACACTGTCAGCCCCTGCGCCGAACAGCGCCGGGGTGATGGCCTGGATGCCGTCGAGTGTGTCGGCGATGGCGCGCGGCTGCTCGAAAATTTCCTTCTGCATGAAGTGGCGGTAGGGACCGAGTTCCACTGCGGCGGTGTAGGCGGTGATGGTGCGCACTTCGCGCTCGACGGGCTTGCCGTCGTGGTCGGTGATCCACACTTTGCCAAGTTGCAGGTCGGCGACGTCGCCGTCCTCTAGGTAGATGAACTGGTCGGTGGTTCCCGCTAGCGCCAGCGCGTCTGAGGCGAGGAAGTTCTCGCCTTCGCCCACGCCCACGACCAACGGTGAGCCGTCGCGTGCGCCAACGATGCGGTGCGGCTCCTCGCGGCTGAACACGGCGATGGCGTAGGCGCCATGCAGTTGCCGAGTGGCGGCCTGCACCGCCTCGAACAGATCTCCGGCATACAGGTGGTCAATCAGGTGGGCGATGACTTCGGTGTCGGTCTGGCTCTCGAAGCGGTAGCCATCGGACTGCAGCATGCCGCGCAGGGCTTCATAGTTTTCGATGATGCCGTTGTGCACCACGGCGATGTGCGCGGATTCGGCCGTCGTATTCGGGCCGCCTGAGAAGTGTGGATGGGCATTGCCGGTGGTGGGGGCGCCATGTGTCGCCCAGCGGGTGTGCGCAATGCCGGTGAACGCTTGCAGGTCGTGCGTCTGCGCATCAAGCTCGGCTACGCGCGACACGCTGCGGGCGCGCTGCAACTGGCCGTCGGCATAGACCGCCACCCCGCAGGAGTCATAGCCGCGATATTCGAGGCGGCGCAATCCCTCGATCAACACCGGAACGATATTGCGCTGTGCTACGGCACCGACGATTCCACACATGATCAGACTCCCTTGGGTTGCATTGCGAGGATGATAGGCAGGCTAATGTGAAATGAGGCGGCAATATTTCACGAAAAATGGATGCATATTTCATGAACATATCTTGTTGGAATAAAATTTCACGATGAATAAAGATATGGAATTTAAATGGACAAAATTGCGTTCGACGAGGCGGACCGTCGCCTCCTGGATTTGTTGCAGCGGGATTGCTCTCTGAGCAATCAGGAACTGGCGCAACGCGCCCATCTCACCCCACCCACTTGCCTGAGGCGGGTGCGGCGCCTGGTGGACGCCGGGGTGATCGAGCGGCGGATTGCGGTGCTCAATGCCGAACGGGTGGGCGCAGGGCTGACGGCAATTGTGGAAATCACCCTGTCAGAGCAGGCGGCCGA
>JBAUTC010000300.1:0-4077 GCA_049582025.1 Thiomonas sp. | reverse complement strand
CAAGCAAACATGCCGCCAGCGCGGAATCTGTCGGCAGATCGACGAGATCGAGCACCTGCCATCCGGGGATCTGGTGCGTGATGAAGTCCACGAACGCCGTGGCAACCGTGCGCTCATGCTCCGGGTTCAACAGCATTCCCAGATCGTCCGGCGACGTGTCACCTCCCGATCCGATGGGCCTGAGCTTGCGGACCGGGAGGATTTTGAAGACGCGGTGCGTTTCGAGATACAGGGGAAGAATGCCGATGACCCGCCCCCCAAGACGCGCCACCAAAATGCTGAGTCTTCGCCCAGGTCCGTAATGCGACCACCATAGTCGCTGCCAGTCCCAGCCGAGAAAGACGCTGTTGCGCGCAGACAGTTCTTCCAGCGCGCGCCAGTCCGCTTCCAGCGCGTCAAAAGCCTCTGTCGTGGTGACATGTTCAATCTGCATGAGTTGTGCGCTTCGGGGTCTACAGCGTTCGCGGCAGTCGGCATCGCGCTGCTGTCGTGGTCAAGCCCAGGGTCGATGCATGCGCCAAGCCAACAGGGGTAAGTGAGAGGCAACCGGAATGCGCGGTATCGCAATTGGGTCCACCGCTGAAGAAACTGTGCCCTCCTCGGTAGTCACAGCCGCCGTGTAAATGGACCGTGCAATCTCGCGCACGCGCTCATCGGTCGAACCATTAGGGTAGCAAAACAGATCGACAGTTCGACCCAGGCGCGTTTCAAGCATGTCGCGGCTGTCCTGCAGTTCGCGCTGAATTTCCGGCATAGTCAGTGTCGGCAGGATCGGGTGCGTCATGGTGTGGGAACCGATCGCCATGAGGCCCGTATCGCATGCACGGACTTCATCCCAATTCATCAGATCGTAGGCATCGCGTTCTTCTTGCGAGGGGACGAAGTCCATGGTGCGATCGCGCAAGAGCGACTGGACTCGCAGCCGGTCGGGCAAGGCCAGGGTCTTCATCCAGGCAATTACACCCTCGGTATGCTGGGATGTTGCGTTGACCTGCCGCGCCCATTCCGCAAAGGCTTCCGGCTGCAGCCGGTGCAGGCGCGCCCGGGCGTCGTGGTTCCACATCCATTGCCCGGACTCCACCAAACCTGGGCAGACAAAAATCGTTGCAGGAATTTCGAGCTGTTCGAGTACCGGTCGGGCAATCTGGCACTGATTGCGCAAGCCATCGTCGAAAGTGATCGCAAGCTGGCTGCGCCCCGCGCCCGATGGTGCTGGTTCGCCACTCAGAATGTCGCGAATCATCACATCAAGTGCAACGATGTCGTAGCGCTGCTTGAGCCAGGACATCACCCGGTGGAAATCTCCCTGCATCATCCTCACGCCGCCGACACCGTGGAGCATCAGGATGCGGCGCACCGGATGCCGATGCGACAGCCAATACGACACGCCGCTGCTCAGCGCGACCGACAGGGCGGAGGCCCGCACATAGCTCTTCAGTGTCCTCGGAACGGCGAAATGAGAGTCATCCATATCAGGGATTGGAATTTGCGCGGCCGAGTGCTTCAAAAGTCCATCAGAGTGCAGCGCCGCGTCGTTGTTGTATTCACTGCACAACGTATCACGATCTTGAAGAAACATGTCCTTACGAACCGATGGCGGCTTTTCACCCATGCGCTTGAAGGACGGAACATCATTTCACAGGCCACTGATGAAAAACAGGAAAAAAGTCACCGATTTCTAACCCGTGGGCCAACGCGCATTCGGTTTGCGCACCAATTGATCCGTTGGTGCTCGCCCATCTAGTTTTATTCAATCAATCACATAAGAACATTCAATTGTTCATTTAAATGCTCGCAGCCTAAGCTGTGTTCGTCGCATCGCAAATCAACGAAGCGACGCCAAGCACCTCAGGGAGTCTGCGTGGACAAGACTGACATCTTCACCGCACCCGGCGGCACAACGACGCCGCAGGCCAGGGAGCACGCTCACCAGCACCTGAATGGACAGCGCGGCGTCCTACCTACAGCCAAAGGAGAACACCATGTCGAATGAATCGAAGTGCCCGGTCGCACGCGGCACGCACACGCAATCCGTCGCTGGAGCCAAGGGCAACGCGGATTGGTGGCCCAAGCAGCTGAATCTCAAAATCCTGCACCAGCACTCGTCGCTGTCCAACCCGATGGGCGAAGACTTCAACTACGCCGACGAATTCAAGACTCTCGACCTGAATGCCGTGATCAAGGATCTCAAGGCCCTGATGACCGACTCGCAGGATTGGTGGCCAGCGGATTGGGGCCACTATGGGCCGCTGTTCATCCGCATGGCCTGGCACGGCGCCGGCACCTATCGGGTGGGCGATGGTCGCGGAGGTGCTGGCGGCGGTGCGCAGCGCTTTGCACCGCTCAACAGTTGGCCGGACAACGTCAACCTCGACAAGGCCCGCCGCTTGTTGTGGCCGGTCAAGCAGAAGTACGGCCGCAAGCTGTCGTGGGCGGACCTGATGGTGCTGACCGGCAATGTTGCACTGGAGTCGATGGGATTAAAGACCTTCGGCTTCGGCGGCGGTCGCGAGGACATCTGGGAGCCACAGGATGACATCTATTGGGGCTCTGAAGGCAAGTGGCTGGCCGACGAGCGCTACAGTGGCGACCGTGATCTGGAGAACCCGCTGGCTGCCGTGCAGATGGGCCTGATCTACGTGAACCCGGAAGGGCCAAACGGCAAGCCTGACCCGCTTGGCTCCGCGCGCGACATTCGCGAGACCTTCGCCCGCATGGCGATGAACGACGAAGAGACCGTGGCGCTCACCGCCGGCGGCCACACCTTCGGCAAGGCCCACGGCGCCGGAGATGCGGCGCTGGTCGGCCCCGAACCCGAAGCGGCCGGCATCGAAGAGCAAGGCCTGGGCTGGAGGAACGCATTTGGCAGCGGCAAGGGTGCCGACCAGATCGGCAGCGGCATCGAAGGCGCCTGGACCAGCAATCCGACCCAGTGGGACAACGGCTATTTCGAAAACCTGTTCGGCCATGAATGGGAACTGACCAAGAGCCCTGCTGGCGCCTGGCAGTGGGTGCCCAGGGACCCCGCCGCGCAGACCGCCGTGCCGGACGCTCACAAGGCTGGAAAGCGCAACCCGCCGATGATGACCACGGCCGACATGGCCATGCGCATGGATCCGGCGTACGAGAAAATCTCGCGCCGCTTCATGGCCAACCCGCAGGAATTCGCCGACGCCTTCGCCCGCGCCTGGTTCAAACTGACCCACCGCGACATGGGCCCGCGCACGCGCTACCTCGGTCCCCTGGTGCCGAAGGAAGATCTGATCTGGCAAGACCCGATCCCCGCTGTCAACCATCCTCTGATCGATTCCAAGGACATCGCGGCACTCAAGGCCAAGCTGCTGGCGTCCGGCCTGTCGATCCCGCAGCTGGCGAGTACCGCCTGGGCTTCGGCGTCCACCTTCCGCGGCAGCGACAAACGCGGCGGCGCCAACGGTGCGCGCATCCGTCTCGCCCCGCAAAAAGACTGGGAAGCCAACCAGCCGGGTGAGCTGCACAAGGTGCTGTCCAGACTCGAAGCCATCCAGAAGGAGTTCAACACGTCGGCGTCCGGCGGCAAGAAGGTCTCACTCGCCGACCTGATCGTGCTCGGCGGCGGTGCCGCCGTTGAAGCGGCGGCGAAAAAGGCCGGCGTCGAGGTCACGGTGCCATTCGCGCCTGGCCGTATGGACGCCTCGGGCGAGCAGACTGACGTTGAGAGTTTCGCGGTGCTGGAACCCAAGGCCGACGGCTTCCGCAACTACATCCGCAAAGGTCTCGAAGGCCATGCCGCCGAGCTGCTGATCGATCGTGCGCAGCTGATGACCCTGACCGCGCCGGAGTTGACTGTGTTGATCGGCGGCATGCGCGCCCTCGACGCGAACGTCGGCCAGACGCCGCATGGCGTGTTCACCAAGCGCCCCGGAGCGCTGAGCAACGACTTCTTCGTCAACCTGCTGGACATGGGCACGACGTGGGACGGCTCGGGCACCGAAGGCGTGCTCGAAGGTCGCGATCGCAAGACCGGCGCGGTGAAATGGACCGCCACAGTGGTCGACCTCGTGTTTGGTTCGAACGCGCAGTTGCGCGCAGTTGCGG
>JBAUTC010000299.1:0-22237 GCA_049582025.1 Thiomonas sp. | reverse complement strand
GGAAACAGCTCGGCCTCGCCCTGGGCATTGAGACGCACGCGCAGATATTCGCGCCGCTTGTCGCGGCTGGGCCAGTCGAACGCGGCGCGTACCGGAATGTTCGGCGGCGCGGTCTGCGCTGCACCCTGCACCGCCAGCAGAAACGGGCGCACGAACAGCAAAAAGGTGACGAAGCTCGATACCGGGTTGCCCGGCAGCCCGATGAACGCAGCATCGCCCTGCCCTGCCTGGCGACGCACATGACCGAAGGCCAGCGGTTTGCCCGGCTTCATCGCGATCTGCCACAGGTCAAGCGCACCCTCCAGTTGCACCGCAGGCTTGACATGGTCTTCCTCGCCCACCGACATGCCACCGGTGGACACGATGAGATCGTGCTCCTGCGCCGCCTCGCGTAGCACTGCGCGGGTGGCTTCGAGCTGGTCCGGGATGATGCCAAAATCGGTCACCTGGCAACCCGCCGCCTGCAACAGCGCCTGGATGACGAAACGGTTGGAGTTGTAAATGGCGCCGGGGCGAAGCGGCTCGCCGGGCATGGCGAGTTCATCGCCGGTAAACAGAATGGCCACGCGCGGCCTGCGACGGACGTTGAGCACCGCGACACCGACAGATGCCACCAGACCCAGATCCTGCGGGCGCAACCGATGCCCTGCGGCCAGCACCACGCTGCCCGCATCCACATCCAGTCCGCGACGGCGCACCCAGTCGCCAGCCTTGACTTGGGTGTTGATCACCACCGCATCGCCCTCGGCGCTGCATTGCTCCTGCATGACCACTGCGTCAGCCCCCTGAGGAATGAGCCCGCCAGTGAAAATGCGCGCTGCCGTGCCGGGCTGCAAGGGCTCAGGCACGGTGCCGGCGGGGATGCGCTGGCTCACCGGCAGCCGCGTACCCGGGGCAGTTGCATCCGCGCTGCGCAGGGCGTAACCGTCCATCGAGGTGTTGTCGGCCGGAGGCACGTCGATGGAGGAACGCACATCCTCCGCCAGCACACGGCCGAGTGCCGCGGAAGTCGGCAGGGACTCGGACTCGCTGATGGTGCGCGCGGAGACCAGCAGGCGTTGCAAGGCCAGATCAGGTTCGATCAAAGCAGGGGATGGAGCAATCATGGCTGATGTTCAAACTTCTGGGCATTGTCCAACAACCAGTCTGCCACTACAGCCGGTGTGTTGATGTCAAGGATGGCGGCGTGAACCGGCTGTGGCAATTGCTCCGGCGAGTCAGTGGCAATGGCGAGAATCTGTGGATCATCGGGATAGCAAACAGGCCGCCCCATGCTGGAGCGCCAGATCTCGATCTTGGGCAGGCGCGCGTACTTGAAGCCTTCGACGAACACCCAATCGACCTGCGGGTCGAGCATGGGCAGAAGCTCGGGCACGCCGAGTTCCTGCGGCTGCCGCAGACGGCGTTGCAGCGCAATCAGCGTGTCAGATGCCGCGAGCACTTCATACGCACCTGCCTCCCGGTGCCGCCACGTGTCCTTCCCCGGATGGTCGATATCGAAGCGGTGATGCGCATGCTTGAGCACCGACACCCGCAGACCATCGAGGGTGAAATGCTGCACCAGGGCTTCCACCAGCGTGGTTTTGCCACTACCGGAAAAACCGGCAAACCCGACGACCTTCATCAGACCGCCGCCGCTCCCGGGGCGCAGTGCATGGCGATGTACGACTTCACCGCTTCGACCTCGATGGGCATCACCGCGAATCGCTGCGGGCGACTCTCCAGATCATCAAGCCCGGCGGGACGCTTGGGCGCAACGCTCACGGCCTCTAGGATGGTCTCTGGAAATTTGGCGGCCAGCGCGGTTTCAAGCACCAGCATGGGCACGCCGGCTTCCAGATGTTCGCGTGCAACCTTCACACCGTCGGCGGTATGAGTGTCGATCAGCATCTGGCTGTCCTGCCACACGCTTCGGATGGTGGCCAGACGATCGGCATGGGTGCTGCTGCCCGAGGCAAATCCATAGTCTGTTCCGACCTTGGTGAACGCTGCGTCGGACGACAGATCGAACATGCCCTGGTGTTGCAGCTGGGTGGAGAACAGCGCGTTCAGACGCTTCGCATCGCGCCCCAGCAGGTCGAACACGAAACGCTCGAAATTCGACGCCTTGGAGATGTCCATTGACGGGCTGGAGGTGTGGTGCGTCTCCGCAGACTTGCGCGGGCGGTAGATGCCGGTGCGGAAAAACTCGTCGAGCACATTGTTTTCGTTGGTCGCCAGCACCAGCTTGCGAATGGGCAGGCCCATCATCCGCGCCACATGGCCGGCGCAGATATTGCCGAAATTGCCCGAGGGCACGGTGAAGCTCACCTGTTCGTCGTTGCTGCGCGTGGCCTGGAAGTAACCCGCGAAGTAATAGACGATCTGTGCCGCCAGCCGCGCCCAGTTGATGGAGTTGACCGTGCCGATGCGCCAGCGGCGCTTGAAATCGAGATCGTTGGACACGGCCTTGACCATGTCCTGCGCATCGTCAAACACGCCCTGCACCGCGATGTTGTGGATGTTGGCGTCTGCCAGCGAATACATCTGCGCGGTCTGGAACGCACTCATCTTGCCAAACGGCGAGAGCATGAACACGCGGATGCCGCGCTTGCCGCGCATGGCGTATTCCGCCGCACTGCCGGTGTCGCCCGAGGTCGCGCCGAGGATGTTCAGCTCGGCGTGCTGCTTTGCGAGCGCATACTCGAACAGATTGCCGAGCAACTGCATCGCCATGTCCTTGAAGGCCAGAGTCGGCCCCTCGGACAAACCCAGCAGGGACATGCCCGGATCACCTTTCAGCGGCTTGAGCGGAACGATGCGTGCATCACCGCCAAATACGTCTGCGGTGTACGTCTTTTGAACCAGCCCGCGCAGATCATCCGCTGGAATATCAGTGATGAACAGGGACAGGACTTCGAACGCCAGATCGGGATATGACAAACCGCGCCAGCGCGCCAGCCGTTCGGCGCCAACCTGCGGATAGTGCTCAGGCAGGTAGAGCCCACCGTCGGGCGCGAGGCCTTCGAGCAGGATGTCGGAAAAACCGCGGGTTGCGGACTCGCCGCGGGTGCTCAGATAACGCATCAGCGCAACTCCTCTTTACGGATGCGCACGATGGGCGCGTGCACGCTGGGCAAGGCCTGCATGCTGCAGATGGCAGTGTTCATGCGCGCCTCGACCGTATCGTGGGTGAGGATGATCACGTCGGTCTGATGCTCGCCCTCCCCGGCTTTGCGCTGGATCAGGCCGTCGATGGAAATGCCCTCGTCCGCCAGGATGCGGGTGAGGTCGGCCAGCACGCCGGTCTTGTCGGCCACGCGCAGGCGCAGGTAGTAGGCGGTCACCACCTTGTCCATTGGCAGGATGGGAAGGTCACTCATTGCGTCGGGCTGAAAGGCCAGATGCGGCACGCGGTGCTCGGGGTCCGCGGTGTGCAGACGGGTCACGTCCACCAGGTCTGCGATCACGGCGGATGCCGTGGGCTCTGAGCCCGCGCCTTTGCCGTAATACAACGTGGAGCCGACGGCGTCCGCCTGCACCACGACGGCGTTCATCGCGCCCTCGACGTTGGCGATCAGGCGCGTGGCGGGAATCAGCGTGGGATGCACGCGCAGTTCGATGCCCTGCGCGGTGTGTCTGGTGATGCCCAGCAGCTTGATGCGATAGCCCAGCTGCTCCGCATAGCGGATGTCTGCAGCCTGCAGCGTAGTGATGCCCTCGACATAGGCCTTGTCGAACTGCACGGGTACGCCGAACGCGATGGCGCAGAGGATGGTGGCCTTGTGCGCCGCGTCCACCCCCTCGATGTCAAACGTGGGATCGGCCTCGGCATAGCCCAGCGCCTGCGCCTGCTGGAGTGCCGTGGCGAAATCCAGCCCCTTGTCCCGCATCTCCGACAGGATGAAGTTGGTCGTGCCGTTGATGATGCCCGCGATCCACTCGATGCGATTGCCCGCCAGCCCTTCGCGCACCGCCTTGATGATCGGAATGCCGCCGGCCACCGCTGCCTCAAAAGCCACCATCACACCCTGGGCCTGCGCGGCGGCGAAGATCTCGTTGCCATGCAGTGCCAGCAGCGCCTTGTTGGCGGTGACCACATGCTTGCCCGCCCCAATGGCGGCCAGCACCAATTCACGCGCAGGGCTGACGCCGCCCATGAGTTCCACCACGATGTCGATGTCGGGCCGGGTGGCCAGCGCCATGAAGTCGGTGGTGATGGGCAGTCCATCGCCCAGTGCGGCACGCGCCTTGTCCGGGTTACGCGCAGCAATGGCGGCAATCGCAATGCCGCGGCCAGCGCGACGCTGCAACTCTTCCCGGTTACGCGCCAGCACCTTGACGACGCCACTGGCAACGGTGCCCGCGCCCAGGAGGGCGATCTGTAATGGTTTCATAGAGAACGTTGGAAGAATTCAGGCCGCGACACGCGAGCGTTTGCGGGAATGGTCGAGGAAGCGGGCAATGCGGCCGATGGCTTCCGTCAGATCGTCAGCATTGGGCAAAAAAACCAGCCGGAAGTGGTCGGGCTCCGGCCAGTTGAACCCCGTGCCCTGCACGATGAGCACCTTCTCCTGCGCCAGCAGGTCATAGGCGAACTGCTGATCGTCGGTGATGGGGTACATCTTCGGGTCAAGGCGCGGAAACATATAGAGCGCAGCCTTGGGCTTGACCACGCTTACGCCCGGAATCTGGGTGAGCAAGTCGTAGGCCATGTCGCGCTGCTTGGTCAGCCTGCCGTGGGGTGCCACCAGATCCTTGATGCTCTGATAGCCGCCAAGCGCGGTCTGGATGGCCAATTGCCCGGGCGTGTTGGCGCACAAGCGCATTGACGCCAACATGGTCAGGCCCTCGATGTAATCGCGCGCATGCCGCTTGTTGCCGGACACCACCATCCATCCGGAGCGGTAGCCACAAGACCGATAGTTCTTGGACAGTCCGTTGAAGGTGATGAACAACACGTCATCGGCCAGCGAGGCAATGCTGGTGTGGGAGTTGCCGTCGTAAAGCGTCTTGTCGTAGATCTCGTCCGCGAACACGATGAGTTCGTGCTCTCGCGCCACCTGCACGATTTCTTCAAGCAACTCGCGCGGATACAGCGCCCCGGTCGGATTGTTGGGGTTGATCACCACGATGGCCCGGGTGTTGGGCGTGATCTTTCTGCGGATGTCGGCAATGTCGGGGTACCAATCCGACTGCTCGTCGCAGATGTAATGGACCGGCTTGCCGCCGGACAGCGCCACAGAGGCGGTGTAAAGCGGATAGTCCGGCGCCGGAATGAGCACCTCGTCGCCGTCGTTAAGCAGCGCATTCAGACTCATGTTGATGAGCTCGGACGCCCCGTTGCCGAGGAACACGTCATCGATGCCCACCCCCGCGATGCCCTTTTCCTGGGTGTAATGCACGATGGACTTGCGCGGCGCGAAAAGTCCCTTGGAGTCGGTATAACCGGCAGCACTTGGCAGGTTGTGGATCATGTCCTGCACGATCTCGTCGGGCGGCTCGAAACCGAACACGGCCAGATTGCCGATGTTGAGCTTGATGATTCGCTGACCATCCTCTTCCATCTGCCGCGCCTTGTCGAGCACGGGCCCACGGATGTCGTAACAGACATCGGCCAATTTGTCGGACTTACGGAATTCGCGCACAACTACCTCACTTGCTCGACATCGGGAATCGCCCTTCCATGGCGGACATCGTGCGGTCCTCCCCGCCCAGTTTCCCTTGGGGCCTCGGGCCGACGCACATCTGCTCGCACGGTGAGCGAACCCTATAATTTACCTTGGTCCGAGGGGATGGCCTCTGGAAATCCCTGATAAAGCCTGGAAATTGTTCCCAATACTCGCCTCGGCCAGACCCAGCCCCCCGTCATGAAACTGCAGCCCGACCTCGCCCCCGACACCCAGATGGTTTCCGCCTACGGTCCCGGTTACGTTGAAGTCAATGGCGTGCGCCACACCGAAGCCTGCGTGTTTGCACCACAGCAAAGCCCAAGGCCGTGGGACTTGGAACGGATCAGTGCGCTGCAGGCCTCGCATGTGGATGCGCTGCTGCTTGATCCGCTGCCTGAAGTCGTGCTGATCGGGACTGGCAAGCAGCAGCACCTGCTCTCGCCCGCCTTGATGCGCCAGCTCATCTCGAAGCGCATCGGCTGGGAAGTCATGGACACCGCTGCGGCCTGCCGCACCTACAACATTCTGGCAGGCGAAGGACGTGAGGTTCTGGCTGCCCTGATCATCGAATGAGTCGGCATTTTGCAGCGCAAGATAAAATAAGCTTTTACATCCATCCATTTCCCCGGTGAAATCCAGTTTGGATCCCCACCGGGGAAATGACGCAGCAGCCCAGCAGGAGATTTCATGGCTTTGGTCTTGAATAAAGTGGTTCCCGATTTTGAAGCCGCCGCCACCAGTGGCGTGCAATTCAGCCCGAAAAACTATCTGGGCAAAAAGATTGTTCTCTACTTCTACCCCAAGGACATGACCCCCGGTTGCACAACGGAGTCCATGCACTTCCGCGACAACTTCGCGGCGTTCGAAGCGGCAAACGCCGTCATTTTCGGCATCTCCCGCGACAACCTGCTCTCGCACGAGAAATTCAAGGAACACCTCGAATTGCCGTTTGACTTGATCGCCGACACCGAAGAAAAACTCTGTCACATGTTCGGCGTGGTGAAGAACAAGATCATGTATGGCAAGAAGGTGAAAGGGATCGAGCGCAGCACCTTCGTCATAAACGCCGACGGCGTGCTCCGCCAGGAATGGCGCGGCGTCAAGGTGGCAGGGCATGTGGACGAAGTGCTTGACGTGATCCAGACCCTCTGATCCTCCAAACCTCTACGCGCGGCGCTTTGCCTTGAACATCAGATCCCGCAGCAGAACGTCCCCCCGGAGAAGCTCCGCCCCTTGCGTTGCGCGGTTGGTCAGCCGTCAGTACGGGACTTGCTGGGGCAACTGCCAACAGAAAACCGCCGCACCGGGTCCAGACGGTCGGCGGTTTTTTGTTGGCTGATCTGCACACCCACAGACCTGTATTCATTCAATCTACTGTCCATTCCATGCCCCTGCCTCCTCCTCCGAAGTCCATGGGTAGTCTGCTCACGCAGGCTGTCAAGCCGGTCACGCCCCCGGTCCATTCTGAAACATCGCAGCGCAGCAAGGCGGCGAGACCGACAAAGCAGGCCAGCGTCCCGTCTGGCGTTGACAAGCAGCCTGTGACTCAAACCGAAGTCATCGTTGCCGCCGAAGCGAAGCCTGTCCAGCAGAGGCAGACCGCCGTCGCGAATGCGCCGACAAGAGCGGCCCCCTCCAGGCGGGCAACCAGCCGCCAGGAACCCTCCAAGCTCTTCGTGCTCGACACCAATGTGCTGCTGCACGACCCGATGTCGCTCTACCGCTTTGAAGAGCACGACATCTACCTGCCGCTGATCACCCTGGAAGAACTCGATGCGCACAAGAAGGGGCTGTCCGAAGTAGCGCGCAATGGGCGCCAGGTCAGCCGCGAACTCGATGCGCTGGTCGCCGATACCGGCAGCGACATCGATCAAGGCATCGCCCTCAATCGCACCGGCCACACAGAGGCAAAGGGCCGCCTGTTTTTCCAGACCCGCGCACATGACGTCGAACTGCCCATCGCCCTACCCCAGGGCAAGGCAGACAACCAGATTCTCGCGGTGTTGCAGGACCTCACCCGTACGCACACCGAGCGCCCGGTGGTGCTGGTGTCCAAGGATATCAATATGCGGGTCAAGGCGCGGGCGCTGGGCCTGCATGCCGAAGACTACGCAAATGACAAGACCCTGGACGACGCCGATCTGCTCTACACCGGCATGCTGGTGCTCCCGCCCGACTTCTGGGACCGGCAGGCCAAGTCGGTGGAAAGCTGGCAGCAGGGCGGCAACACCTTCTACCGCGTGCAGGGCAAGTTCGTTGGCCAGATGCTGGTGAACCAGGCGGTGTACTGGGAGAGCGGCAGCGCGCCGCCGTTGTATGCCCGTGTCAAGGAAATTCGCGCCAACACCGCCGTGCTCCAGGTCATGCGCGACCATACCCACCAGAAGAATGCCATCTGGGGCGTGACCGCGCGCAACCGCGAACAGAACTTCGCCCTCAATTTGTTGCTGGACCCGGAAGTCGATTTTGTCAGTCTGGCCGGTCAAGCTGGCACGGGAAAGACCCTGCTTGCCCTGGCCGCCGGCTTGTCGCAAGTGCTCGATGCGCGTCGTTACAACGAAATCATCGTCACCCGCGTGACGGTCCCGGTCGGTGAGGACATCGGCTATCTGCCGGGTACCGAGGAAGAGAAAATGGGCCCCTGGATGGGCGCGCTTGATGACAACCTCGAGGTGCTCAACCAGAGCGAGGGCGGCAACTTGGGCGGAGAATGGGGCCGCGCCGCGACACAGGAGTTGATCCGTTCCAAGATCAAGATCAAGAGCATGAATTTCATGCGCGGGCGCACCTTCCTCAACAAATACGTCATCATCGACGAGGCGCAGAACCTGACGCCCAAGCAGATGAAGACCCTGATCACCCGTGCCGGCCCCGGCACCAAACTGGTGTGCATGGGCAATATCGCGCAAATCGACACGCCCTATCTCACCGAGGGCAGTTCCGGCATGACTTATGTGGTCGACCGATTCAAGGGTTGGAGCCACAGCGGGCACGTCACCTTGGCTCGCGGCGAGCGCAGCCGCCTGGCCGATTACGCCAGCGAGGTGTTGTAAATCCCGGGAGCCTGTCGGGCGATCAAAACTCGCGTGACAGGTTCTCGAACCGCGTCAGGGGCTTGATGAAGGCCAGGTGAACGACGCCGATTGGTCCGTTCCGCTGCTTGCCGATGATGACCTCGGCCACGCCGGCATCCTTCGAGTCCTTGTTGTAGACCTCGTCGCGGTAGATGAACAGGATCACGTCCGCGTCCTGCTCGATGGCGCCGGATTCGCGCAAGTCACTCATCACCGGACGCTTGTCAGTGCGTTTTTCCAGGTCGCGGTTGAGCTGCGACAGGGCGATCACCGGGCAGTGCAGTTCTTTGGCCAGCGCCTTGAGCGAACGCGATATTTCCGAGATTTCGGTCGCGCGGTTTTCGCCATCGCGTGACGACGACATGAGTTGGAGATAGTCCACCACGATCAAGCCGAGCCGTCCGCCAAACTGGCGCGCCAAGCGACGCGAACGCGCGCGCAACTCCAGCGGATTAAGCGCCGGTGTTTCGTCGATGTGCATGTGCACGTCTTCAAGACGTTCGATGGTTTCGGGCAGGCGCGTCCATTCGTCCTCGGAAAGCTGGCCGGTGCGCAGATGGCTCTGGTCGATCCGCCCCATTGAACCCACCACCCGCAGCACCAGCTGCGATGCGCCCATTTCCATACTGAACACGGCCACGGGCAACTGCTCGTTGATCGCCACATGCTCGGCGATATTCAGCGAGAAAGCCGTCTTGCCCATGGAAGGTCGGCCTGCCACGATCACCAGATCGCCAGGCTGCAAACCCGCGGTCATGCGGTCGAGATCGGCAAAACCCGTGGGCACGCCGGTGGTATCCGCGCCGCCGCGCTCGGCCAATTCGCTCACCCGCTTGAGCAGATCGCCCAGCAGTCCCTTCATGGACTGAAATCCAGCTGCGGATTTGGCACCCTCTTCCGAAATGGCGAAGATGCGCGACTCGGCCTCGTCAAGAATCTGTTGCACCCCGCGGCCTTGCGGGTTGAGTGCGTTCTGCGCGATATCGTCGCTGATCGTCACCAGATGCCGCAGCACCGAGCGTTCGCGCACGATTTCGGCATAGCGCCGAATATTGGCGGCGCTCGGCACGCTCTGCGCGAGGGAATTCAGATAGGGCAAGCCGCCGCATTCCTCGTGCTTGCCGATGGATTGCAGCGCCTCCAGCACAGTGATCACGTCCGCCGGTTTGCTGAGATTGATCAGATCGGCAATGGCCTGGAAGATGGCGCGGTGCTCAAAGCGATAAAACTGCGCGGCCACCAGCAGATCGGCAACCTTGTCGAAAGCCTGATTGTCGAGCAGCAGACCACCCAGCACCGATTGCTCCGCCTCGATGGAGTGCGGGGGAGTGCGGATGGCATCGATTGCTTGGTCTTGCATGGTGAACGGTGACGGGTGCCGTCGGATGGTGAACAAATCGAAATGGCATTGTGCCGCACACGACGCACGCAGGCGACACAGACAACAAGGGCCGCGAAAGCGGCCCTTGTCTCAGCAGTTCAAAATCCCGCGATTACATCGCTTCAGCTTTGACTTGCAGCGTGATGTCTGAAACGACATCGGTATGCAGGGCGATCGACACCGGGTGTTCGCCCGTCGTCTTGACATGGCCCGCAGGGAAACGGACTTGCGACTTGCTCACTTCAAACCCTTGCTTGACCAGAGCATCTGCGACATCGCCGTTCGTCACGGAACCGAACAGACGGCCATCCACGCCGGCCTTCTGCACCAGAGTGATGATCAGGCCGCCCAGCTTTTCGCCAGCCGCTTGGGCCTGGGCCAGCTTGTCGGCGGCATGTTTTTCCATCTCGGCGCGGCGCGCCTCGAATTCGGCCACGGCCGTAGCGGTAGCACGGCGCGCCATTTTTTTCGGGATCAGGAAGTTGCGTGCATAGCCATCTTTGACCTTGACCACATCGCCCAGATTGCCGACGTTCAATATTTTTTCGAGAAGAATGATTTGCATGATGTCGTCCCTGGATTAACCCTTGTGCAGGTCTGTGTAGGGCAGCAGTGCCAGAAAGCGCGCACGCTTGATGGCCGTGTTGAGCTGGCGCTGGTAGTGCGCGCTGGTGCCGGTCAGGCGGGCAGGAATGATGCGGGCATTTTCAGCGATCAGATCCTTGAGCACATCGACATCCTTGTAGTCGATCTGCTCGACCTTGGCCACGGTAAAGCGGCAGAAGCGCTTGCGCTTGAACAGCGAGGATTGCTGATTGCGGCGGCGCTTGGGATCGTTCTTTTTGTCAAACTTGCGTGGTGGTGCCATGGTTAAACCTCAATGTATTGTGTGACGTGCAATTTCATCTGCCGCGAACCGCGGCGGGTTGCACGCAAAAAACCGGAAACGCGCAATACCGATCCTGGGCTCAAACGCTGCATTCCGCGTGCGATCACTCCGAACCCGACACAGCTGATTTGAAGCTGTACATCGCTAGGCACTCCGGCCTCCGACTGGGTCGATTGATGCTGCAACACAAAATCCAGCGCTTCGATTCCGGCCGGGGTGTAGCGCAGTTCGCTACGCTCGGCAAGAATGCCCTGAAGATCGAGTCGATTGATCAGGCTGGTTGCTCCTGCTGCGCCTTGCGAGCTTCTTCGCGCTCAACGTGCTTCATCATGATGGACGGGGCGGTTTCGGCCTTGTCCGTCTTGATCACGAGGCTGCGCAGAACGGCGTCGTTGAACTTGAAGCTGTGTTCGAGTTCGCGCAGGGTTTCCAGGTCGCACTCGATGTTCATGCAGGCGTAATGCGCCTTGGCAAGTTTCTGGATGGGATAGGCCAGTTGGCGACGGCCCCAGTCTTCGACCCGATGGATCTGGCCCGACTTGGCGGTGACCGTGGCTTTGTAACGCTCGATCATCGAGGGCACTTGCTCACTCTGATCCGGGTGAAAAATCAACACAATTTCATAATGACGCATGCAAACCCCTTCAAATGCGGCAGAGCGCCGGCCTTGCCTTTCAGCAAAGAAACAGACGCACTGTCCTTGTGGATAGAAGCCGCCCGCAGCATCCGGAGCGTCAATTCCGAAAACTTACGGTGCGGCAAGGAACCAAACATTATAGACAGATAAATCGCGCTGTCTTATTTTTTCCCCAACTGCTGCCACGTTGCAATCACCGTGTCGGGGTTGAGTGAAATGGACGAAATGCCCTGGTCCATCAGCCAGTGCGCCAGATCCGGGTGATCAGAGGGCCCCTGACCGCAAATGCCCACGTATTTGCCTTCTGCCCGACATGCCGCAATGGCCTGCGCCAGCAGCGCCATCACCGCCGGATCGCGCTCGTCGAACGCTTGCGCCACCAGACCGGAGTCACGGTCCAGCCCCAGGGTCAGCTGGGTCAGGTCATTGGAGCCGATGGAGAAACCATCAAAATACTGCAGGAAATCTTTCGCCAGCACGGCATTGGAGGGCACCTCGCACATCATGATCACACGCAGACCGTTTTCACCGCGCTTGAGCCCATGCCGCGCCAATAGCTCGATCACGCCCTTGGCCTCTGCGAGTGTCCGTACAAAGGGCACCATGACCTCTACATTGTCCAGCCCCATCTGCTCGCGCACGCGTTTGAGTGCGATGCACTCCATCTCGAAACTCTGCGCGAAGTCTGGCGAGACGTAACGCGACGCGCCACGGAAACCAAGCATCGGGTTCTCTTCATCGGGCTCGTAGCGCGAACCGCCGATGAGTTTCTTGTACTCGTTGGATTTGAAGTCGGACAGGCGCACGATGACCGTCTTGGGATAAAACGCGGCAGCGATGGTGGCGATCCCTTCGGCCAGTTTGTCCACATAAAACGCACGCGGACTGACGTGTCCACGCGCCACGCTTTCCACGGCCTTTTTCAGGTCGGCGTCGATATTCGGATACTCCAGCACCGCGCGGGGGTGAACGCCGATGTTGTTGTTGATGATGAATTCCAGCCGCGCCAAGCCGACGCCCTGATTGGGCACCTGCGAGAAATCGAACGCCAGATCGGGATTGCCCACGTTCATCATGATCTTTGTCGGCACATCGGGCATGGTGCCGCGCTCGACTTCCGTGACTTCGGTTTCCAGCAGTCCATCGTAAATCTGGCCGGTGTCGCCATGCGCACACGACACGGTCACCAGCATGCCATCCTTGAGCAGGTCCGTCGCGTGACCGCAGCCCACAACCGCGGGAATGCCCAGCTCGCGAGCAATGATCGCGGCATGACAGGTCCGACCGCCGCGGTTGGTGACGATCGCCGAGGCCTTTTTCATCACCGGCTCCCAGTTCGGGTCGGTCATGTCCGTGACCAGCACGTCCCCCGCCTGCACCTGATCCATTTCCGTGATGGAATGCACAACGCGAACCGGACCGGCGCCAATCTTCTGGCCAATGGCGCGACCGGTCACCAGCACGGCACTCTTGCCCTTGAGCGCATAGCGCTGCTCGGTGTGTCCGTGACCCCGGGATTTGACCGTTTCGGGACGCGCCTGCAGGATATAAAGATGGCCATCGATGCCATCCTTGCCCCATTCAATGTCCATCGGCCGCTGGTAATGAGCCTCAATGGTCATGGCAAAGCGCGCCAATTCCTGTGCCTCTGCGTCCGTCAGGCAATAGCGGTTGCGCAGTTCGGAGGGCGTATCCACGGTCTGCACCAAATGCGGCGAGCCTGCTGGCGCAAATTCCATGCGGATGAGCTTGGACCCGAGGTTGCGGCGAATCAGCGCTTCCTTCCCTGCCTTGAGAGTGGGCTTGAAAACATAGAACTCGTCCGGATTAACGGCACCCTGCACCACCGTCTCGCCCAGGCCATAAGACGCGGTGATGAACACCACGTCCGGGAAGCCGGATTCGGTGTCCAGGGTGAACATCACGCCGGACACCGCCTTGTCACTGCGCACCATGCGCTGCACACCAGCGGACAGGGCGACATCACTGTGAACGAAGCCCTTGTGGACACGGTAGGAAATGGCACGATCGTTGTAGAGCGAGGCGAAAACGTGCTTGATTTTTTCCAGCACGGCATCGATGCCGCTGACATTCAGGTAGCTCTCTTGCTGTCCGGCGAAAGACGCATCGGGCAGATCCTCGGCGGTGGCGGACGAGCGCACCGCAAAGGAGGCTTCCGGGCTGCCTGCCGTCAGATCAGCATAAGCATCGCGAATGGCCTGTTCCAGGTCAGCAGGAAGCGCTGTCTCCAGAATCCACTGCCGGATCTGCGCCCCGGTGCGCTCGAGTGCGCGCACATCGTCCGAATCCAGCGCATCAAGCGCCGAATGAATCCGCTGGTCCAAGCCGCCAGCACGCAGGAACTCCCGAAACGCGTGCGCCGTGGTGGCGAAGCCGCCAGGAACGCGCACACCGCTGCTGGACAGTTGGCTGATCATTTCGCCGAGCGACGCATTCTTGCCGCCAACTTGATCGATGTCGGCCATTCGCACATCTTCCAGCCTCAAAATGAGCTCGCTGCCGCTATGAGCCGTTTTTTGTTGGGTCATAATGAAAGTCCTTCATAGAATAAAAAAACCGGAGTCGGCGCTGGATGTGGCGAAAATGACATTTCTTGTTCAACGTTCTGTCGTCGTCTTCGCGCAGCACACGGACAATGCCCTCCATTCTAGGTTTTGAACGCTGACACATGCCCAACCGCTCGGTTTTTTTCGTCTCAGACGGCACCGGAATCGCAGCCGAGACTTTCGGCAATTCCGTCCTGGCGCAATTCGACGTGCAGCCGCACCGCATTCGCCTGCCCTTCGTCGACAGCGTGGAAAAGGCGGTGCACGCAGTGGAGCGCATCAACGAGGTCGAGCGCGCCGAAGGCAAGCCGCCCATCGTGTTCGTCACCCTGGTGCACCCCGATGCGCTGAACATCATCCAGGGCGCGCGCGCCTTGGTGCTCGACATGTTCAACAGCTTCGTGCAGCCGCTCGAAGTGGCATTCGGTGCCAAATCCAACCACCGCATCGGGCGCTTCTCCGATGCTGCGTACAGCCCGCAGTACCACAACCGCATCGACGCCATCAATTTTTCATTGATGCATGACGACGGCCAGTCCACCCGCAATCTGGTCGAGGCCGAAGTCATTCTGGTGGGCGTATCGCGCTGCGGCAAGACGCCGACTTCGCTCTATCTTGCGATGCAACATGGCGTGCGTGCGGCGAACTATCCGCTCATTCCGGACGATTTCGAGCGCATGCGCCTGCCCGATGGGCTCAACGGCTTGCGGCACAAGCTGTTCGGGCTCTCGATCACCCCCGAACGATTGAGCGAAATCCGTACTGAGCGCCGCCCCAACAGCCGCTACGCGGCGCTGGACAATTGCCGCTACGAAGTGAGCGAAGCCGAAAAACTGATGCGCCGGGAAGGCATTCGCTGGCTTTCGTCCACGCACAAGTCGATCGAAGAAATCGCCACGACCATCCTCCAGCAGATCCGCCCAGATCGACTGGAATACTGACTACTGGACACAGCCATGCGCGAAGACGACAAAAATGCCTACCTCCTGGGATTCGCGTCCACCCAGCAAAAATTTCCGGAACGGGAAGAGGCCCTTCCCATCGATCCCGACCGGGCCCAGATCCCGCTGACCGGGCTGATGGTCGACGCCGGGACCGACCTGTCAGGCACGATGGCAGCAGACCGCCGCGTGCGCATTTTGCCGCTGACCATCCAGTGGCCTGGACGCTCTCTGCTGGACAAAGGCACTGCGGAAATCCGCACCGTGTCCCGCCAGCTGAGCCATGAGCGCATCCGCAGCGCCGAAGTCAGCGCGCCATCCGTGGAAGCGTTGAGCTACCGCATGCATCCGCATCTTGCACTCAACTTCGACCGCCTGCTGCTGCTCGTCACCCACCCTGCCCTGGTCGACGCCAGCCGTAGCGTGGAACAGATGCTGCAAAACCACCAGGAAGAAATCACCCATCTGCGTCGGGAACGCCAACTTCCACCCGACTATGCCCTGAAGGTCGTCGATAGCCGTTCACTTTTGAGCGGACCAGCCCTGCAGGCGCGCCTGTTGCTGAATACGCCCGAGATGCGGACGGGCGATGTCGCCGGTCTGTCGCGGTTCGCCAACACGCTGGCCGAGCAAACCGAGGTGTGGCTGGCTCCCGGGCACCCGGGCGATATCGCGCTCACACTGGGACGCTTGGAACATCCGGATCTGGCCCCTTGGGTACAGGCCTGCAGCACACGCCTGACACAGATCATGCACCGCTACCCCGTGCTGAGCTGCAAAGCCGGTCGGTTTGGCCTGGAGGCCCGGACCAACAAATGGAAGACCGCCGCGTCGCGCGTGATCGACGCAGCAGCGCAAGCCATCCAGAACGGGGAACTCGCGGACCCGGTGATCCAGCTCAGTTATGACGGGAGCATCCGGGAACTGCGCGACTGGCCAGAAATGCAATCTCTGAAAAAGATTGCCGCCGAGCATGAAGTCAAACTCCATGTCACTCACATGAGCCTGGGCGGACGGGTGTGGGCATCGGCCCAGTCGCTCTCGCTGGCACTCATTCGCAAGACAAGGGACTGAGCGTTTTTCCCGTGTCAGCGTAACGAGCCGAACTGCGACTGGCGCACGCCTTCGTAGAGGCAAATCGCCGCTGAGGCCGCGACATTGAGCGATTCCACACCGTCGGCCTGCGGGATCCGCACCAGCGCCGAACACTTGGCCACCAGCGCATCCGAAATGCCCTGTCCCTCGTTACCAAAAATCCAGGTCACCGGCTGATCCAGTTCCAGCTCGTACAACACCGTATCCGCCTGCAAGTGCGTGGCATAGATCGGACGCGGCACGATATTGAGCACCTGCTCCCAGGGCGGATCTTCAAATACCGGGATGACAAAGTGTGCCCCCATGGCTGCCCGCAACACCTTGGGCGACCACACGCCGGCGCAGCCGCGCAGCAGATATACCGCGCCGCAGCCGGCCGCAGCAGCGGTGCGCAGCATCGTGCCGACATTGCCCGCGTCTTGCACCCGGTCGAGGATCAAAGCACTACCCGGCTTGGGTTTGGACGTCTTGGGTCGGGCAATCAACATGCCCACCGGCGGACCGTTTTCCACTGCCGTGATCCAGTTGAACAGAGCCTGGTGCAACACCACGGTCTGTGCCGTCCCCACCCGTTCGACCAATGCGGCAATCTCCGGGTCGAGCAGGCCGGTATCCGTGGTGATCAGTGGTTCGGCCACATGACCTGCGGCGAGCGCCGCGTCAATGAGATGAATGCCTTCGAGCCAGACCTGACCGAGTTTACGCACCGCGCCGGGCTCAGTGGAGAGGCTGCGCAGGGTTTTGATCAGCGGATTTTCAGCCGAGGTAATGCGCTTCACGGAACGACTTCCTTCAACGAGGGGGGGCCAGTAAACGGCGAATGGGCGCGAAACTGCGACGATGCGCAGCACAGGGTCCCAGTGTAAGCAATGCGGCCCGGTGTGCCGCCGTCCCGTAGCCGCTGTGGCGCTCGAAACCGTATCCAGGATAGCGCTCGGCAAGATCGGCCATCAGCCGGTCGCGATAGACCTTGGCAATGATGGACGCCGCACTGATGGCAGGATGCGCAGCGTCTCCACCCACGATGGCACGACACGGCATGGAGACCCTCGGGGTCTGGTTGCCATCGACGAGCAGCAGCTCGATCGGACACGGCAGGCCGGCAACTGCGCGCTGCATGGCCAGCAGTGTGGCCTGAAGGATGTTCTGCTGATCGATCTCCTCCACGGAGCTTTCGGCAATGCTCCAACCCAGACTCTGTGCCCGGATTTGTACGTCCAGCTGCGTGCGGCGACGTGCACTCAGGGCCTTCGAGTCTGCCAGCCCGGCGACGGGATGCGCAGGATCGAGCACCACCGCCGCGGCCACCACCGGCCCTGCCCAGGGACCGCGTCCGACCTCATCGCATCCGGCAACCAAAGCGACGGAGGTCGAATCGCCGATGTCGAACAGTGTGGCCTGCATCACGTCTTGACCATGTCGAGAATGGCCTGTGAGGCGAGCGCCGCGGTATCCCGACGCAGACTGAGATGCATCTCCGTGAAACGGTCCTGTAGCTGCTGCAAGCGACCAGGGTCAGTGAGCAGATTGCCGGCGGCGAGGGCCAAGGCCTGCGGCGTGCAGTCATGCTGCAGCAGTTCAGGCACCAGCCGCTTACCCACCAGAATATTGGGCAAGCCGACATCGGGCAGGTAACCGCGCCCGGACATCATGCGCCAGGACAAGGCCGACATGCGGTAGCCGATCACCATGGGGCGTTTGTACAAGGCGCATTCCAGCGTCGCCGTGCCACTGGCCACCAATGCGAGATTACAGGCTGCAAGTACCGCGTGGGATTGACCGTCAACCAAATGAAGTGGCAAATCCGGGTGCGCGGCACCAGCTTGCTCCACCATCGGCTTCAAGCCGGGGTGGGCAATCGGCACCAGCACCCTGGAAATCAGACCACGCTGAACCAGCAAGGCCGCGGCCGCCAGAAACGGCGCGATGAGATGCTTCACCTCCGCCCTGCGACTTCCCGGCAGCACTGCCAGCACCTTGCCTTCCGGAGGCAATTCGAGGGAGTGGCGCGCTGCATCGCGGTCGGGTTCGAGCGGAATGACTTCGGCAAGGGGATGGCCGATGTAAGTCGCCCTCACCCCGGTATCAGCGTAAATCGCCGGCTCGAAAGGAAAGATGCAAAGCATGTGATCGACCGCCTGCCGGATCAGCTCGATGCGCTCGCGCCGCCAGGCCCATATCGACGGACTAACGAGGTGCGCCACCGGAATCCCGGCCTGCCGCAAACGGCGTTCGAGTTGCAGGTTGAAGTCAGGCGCGTCCACGCCTACAAAAACTGCAGGTGGCTCGTCAATCAGCCGTTGCCGCAGACGGCGGCGCATCAGCAGAAGTTCGGGCAGACGCGCCAGCACGTCGGCGTAGCCATTCACCGCCAGGCGCTCACTCTGCCACCAGGCGTCAAATCCCGCAGCCTGCATGTGCGGCCCGCCGACCCCCGCCATCCGCAAGTCAGGTGCCTGTGCATGCAAGGCGTGCAAAAGATGCCCGGCCAGCAAGTCGCCCGATGCCTCTCCTGCAACAAAGGCCAACGTCCGGGAGGCCATTGCCCTCAGGGACGGACGATCCCGCGACCGGGATCCGCCAGAAAGGTCTGCAGCACCCCGACGGCATCGGCAGCGTGCGGCCGCTCCGCAATGAGTTTGTTCAATGCCGCACGCGCCTGTTCCAGCGTCAACCCCTGGCGATAGAGCATGCGGTACGCCATGCGCAGCGCGGTGATCTGGTCAGGCGAATAGCCGCGCCGGCGGAGCCCCTCGGTATTGATGCCGTGCGGCCTGGCCGGGTTGCCCGCAACCAGGGTATAGGGCGGCACATCCTGCAGGATCACGGAACTGATCCCCGTCATCACATGCGCACCGATGCGCACAAACTGGTGCACGCCGGTGTAGCCGCCGAGCACCGCCCAGTCTCCCACCTGGACATGACCCGCCAACTGGGCATTGTTGGCGAATGTGGTGTGATTGCCCACCTGACAGTCATGCGCAATATGAACGTAGGCCATGATCCAGTTGTCATGGCCAACTCGGGTTACACCGCCATCTTGCGTCGTGCCGATATGCAAGGTGCAGTATTCGCGGATCACGTTGCGATCACCGATCTCCAGCGCAGTGTCTTCGCCTTTGAACTTCTTGTCCTGTGGCTCCCCGCCGATCACACTGAACGGATGCAGGCGGTTGTCTGCACCGATGGTGGTTCGCCCTTCGACGATGACATGCGCACCGATCTGCGTGCCCGCGCCCACGCGCACCTTGGGTCCGATCAAGGCATACGGGCCGATGTTGACGTCGTCCGCGATCTCGGCGCGGGAATCGACCTGTGCCGTGGAATGAATCGTCGGCATGCTCGCCTCAGGACACGCTGCGCTCGGTGCACATCAGGTCTGCCTGCGCGACGACGCGACCGTCCACCGAGGCCTCTGCGGTAAATTTGTAGATGCCGCGCATATTGCGCGTCATCTCGACGTACAGATGCAGTTGATCCCCCGGCACCACGGGCTGCTTGAATCGCGCGTTGTCAATGCCCACCAAGTAGTACAGCGATCCCTGATCCGGTGTTTTGCCCACGGACCCGAATGCCAGAATGCCCGACGCCTGCGCCAGTGCCTCAAGAATGAGCACCCCGGGCATAATGGGTTTTTGCGGGAAATGGCCGGTAAAGAACGGTTCGTTGACGGTGACGTTCTTGTAGGCCTTGATGTACTTGCCGTTGACTTGTTCAACCACGCGATCGACCAGCAACATGGGGTAGCGGTGCGGAAGCAATTCAAGAATCTGGGTGATGTCGAGCGTAGTCGTCATGTCGATTGTTCTGTTTTCAAAGACTCAAGTTGATGTTCAAGCTGGCGGATCCGGTCTCGCAACTGATGCAGATGACGCACGGTCGCTGCATTGCGTTCCCAGTTGGCGTGCGTGTCAAGCGGGAACGCACCGGTGTACATGCCCGGCTGGCGCACCGAACGCGACACCAGCGACATGCCGCCGATGACCACGCCGTCCGCAATGCTCAGGTGGCCGGCAATCCCAACGCCGCCACCGATGAAGCAATACGCCCCAATCTGTGCGCTGCCCGACACGCCAACGCAGCCCGCCAGCGCGGTATGCTGCCCGATGCGCACGTTATGGGCAATCTGGACCAGATTGTCGATTTTGACGCCGGTGCCGATTTCCGTGTTGTCGAGCGCACCGCGATCAATCGTTGTGTTGGCTCCAACTTCCACATCGTCACCCAGCACCGCAATGCCGACTTGCGCGATCTTGATCCCGGCGCCATCGGCATCGCGCGCATAGCCAAAGCCGTCACTCCCGACAATGGCCCCGGATTGCAGCACGCATCGCGCGCCCAGGCGACAACCCCAACTCACGATACTGCGTGGATGCAGCACGGAACCTGTTCCGATGACCGCACCTTGCCCGACATGACAACCCGCGCCGATGTGCGCGCCCTCTGCAATTTCCGCCCCTGCCTCAATCACGGCAAACGCGTCAACCCGCGCCAGATCAGACACGTTGGCTGCCGGATCAATCTGCGCCAATGCATGCCGACCGGGCTGAAATGGGGGCTGCCGCAGGCGCCAGAGCCATTGCGACAAGCGCGCGTAGTACAAATAGGCGTCCTGAGTGAATATTGCGTTGCCCGAAGGGGGCAGTTCGCCCTTGAGCGCTTCCGGCAGGATCACGGCTGCGGCAGCGCTCTGCGCGACTTGTGAACGCAGTCTCGCCTGACTCAGAAAGGCGATGTCTGTTCGACCCGCCGTCCCGATCGGGCGGATCCGCTCAATCGTTGTTTGCGGGTTCCCGACGCATTCGCCACCGAGATGGGCGACGATCTGTTCAAGCGTCAGCCCATCCATGGAACAGCCACGCATCAGGACGGACTGCTGACTCACTTGCCCGACTGTGCATCCAGCGCCTTGAGCACCTTGTCGGTGATGTCGATGCGCGGGTTCACGTAGACCGCTTCCTGGAAGATGATGTCGTAGTGGTCTTTCAAGGCAATGTCGCGCACCACCTTGTTGGCCTTGTCGAGCACGGAGGCCAAGGCTTCATTGCGGCGGGCGTTGAGATCCTCGGAAAACTCCCGCTGCTTGCGCTGGAACTCACGGTTCATGTCCACCAGGTTCTGCTGGGCCTTGATACGGTCGGCATCAGACATCACTGGACCGTTCTTTTCCAGGGTACCGTTGGCTGCCTTGATTCTGGCGGCCATATCCTGGAGTTCCTTGTCACGCTTGGAAAACTCTGACTCCAGCTTTTGCTGCGCCGCCTTGGCCAGCGTCGAGTCCTTCAGCACACGCTCGGTGTTGATGAAACCGATTTTTGTCGACGCGTTGGCGGCAGCCGCCGATGCAGGAGCAGCGGTCTGCGCCATGACCGGTAGTGTGCAGGCGAAAAATGCAGTTGCACAAATTGCAGCAAATAGGGAGCGAGACATGGTGTGAAATTTCATAAGGATGGGAGGAGTTTAGAACCCGGCGCCCACCGTGAACTGGAAACGCTGGAATTTATCTGTGGACTTGGACCGGATCGGCTTGGCCAGACTGAACTTCAACGGTCCGATGGGAGAAATCCAGGACACGCCGATGCCGACGGTAGAGCGCATATCGCTCAAGCTGATTTTTTGATTCTCTCCCCAGACATAGCCGTTGTCGTTGAACACCGACATGCGCAAGGAACGGTCCGCACCGGTACCGGGGAATGGAAACTGATACTCGAAATCGGCAATCAGCATCTTGGCGCCGCCAAGTGCGTTGCCCTGAGCATCCTGCGGACCCAGAGAGCTTTGGTCGAAGCCACGCACGGTGCCAATCCCGCCTGCGTACAGATTCTTGAAAATGGGTAACGGTCGGCCATTCAACCCATGCGCGTAGCCGATCAGGCCATTGAAGGCAAGGTTGGTATTGCGCGTGATCGGCTGGTACTGCTCATATTGATAGGTGACACGGTCATAGCGCAGGGTGCTGAACGGACTGACCTCGAAGCTCAGGCGCTGATAGCGGCCGTCTG
>JBAUTC010000298.1:0-3998 GCA_049582025.1 Thiomonas sp. | reverse complement strand
CACCAAACTTGGCCGCCAGCACCGTGGTAATGGCCGCCGTCAGCGTCGTCTTGCCGTGGTCCACGTGACCAATGGTGCCCACGTTCACGTGCGGCTTGGTCCGCTCAAACTTTTCCTTCGCCATGATCTTGTTCCTTCTCTGAATGCGTTTGAAATGGTGCGATTATTTGCTTGCTCGCGCGCTGACAATGGCATCCGCCACGTTCTTCGGCGCTTCGGAGTAATGCTTGAATTCCATCGAATACGTCGCGCGGCCTTGCGACATGGAACGCAGGGTAGTGGAGTAGCCGAACATTTCCGACAGAGGCACCTCCGCCTTGATGGCCTTGCCACCGCCAACCATATCCTCCATGCCTTGCACCATGCCGCGGCGGGAGGACAGATCGCCCATCACGTTGCCAGCATAGTCCTCTGGCGTTTCCACTTCGACCGCCATCATCGGCTCGAGGATCACCGGACTCGCCTTGCGGCAGCCTTCCTTGAATCCCATTGACGCAGCGATCTTGAACGCCTGCTCCGACGAATCCACGTCGTGGTAGGAACCGAAGTGCAGCGTGACTTTGACGTCCACAACCGGATAGCCAGCCAGGACGCCCGCATTCAAAGACTCTTCGATTCCTTTTTGCACGGCAGGAATGTATTCCCGTGGAACCACGCCACCCTTGATCGCGTCGACAAACACAAAGCCCTTGCCGACTTCATTCGGCTCGACCTTGAGCACGACGTGACCGTATTGGCCCTTACCACCCGACTGGCGCACGAACTTGCCTTCGGCATTGTCAACGGTCTTGCGGATGGTCTCGCGATAGGCAACTTGTGGCTTGCCAACGTTCGCCTCGACGCCAAACTCGCGCTTCATGCGGTCAACGATGATCTCAAGGTGCAGCTCGCCCATGCCGGCGATGATGGTCTGACCAGACTCTTCATCCGTCTTGACGCGGAACGACGGATCTTCCTGCGCCAGTCGTTGCAGCGCCAGACCCATTTTCTCCTGGTCAGCCTTGGTCTTTGGCTCGACGGCCTGGGCGATCACGGGCTCCGGGAACACCATCTTTTCAAGAGTCACGATGGCATCCGGGCTGCACAAGGTCTCACCCGTGGTGACTTCCTTCAGGCCCACGGCAGCCGCGATGTCCCCGGCCCGAACTTCCTTGATTTCTTCGCGGTTGTTGGCGTGCATCTGCAGCAAGCGACCAATCCGCTCCTTCTTGCCCTTGATCGGGTTGTAGACGGTGTCACCAGATGACAGCACGCCCGAATACACCCGGATGAAGGTCAATTGCCCAACATAGGGGTCCGTCATCAACTTGAACGCCAGTGCCGAAAACTTCTCGCTGTCATCGGCCTTGCGAGCCACTTCATTCTCGTCGTCGTCATGGCCAATAACCGGAGGAATGTCCACCGGGGACGGCATGAATTCGATCACTGCGTCCAGCATGCGCTGCACACCCTTGTTCTTGAAGGCCGTACCACAAAGCATCGGCTGGATCTCGCTCGCAATTGTGCGCGTGCGCAGACCTAGCTTGATCTCTTCTTCGCTGAGTTCACCGGTCTCAAGGTAACGGTTCATCAACTCTTCGCTGGACTCGGCAGCAGCCTCAACCATTTTCTCCCGCCACTCTTTACATGTTTCGAGCAGATCGGCGGGAATTTCCTCGTAGTTGAACTTCATCCCCTGGGAGGCTTCGTCCCAAATGATGGCCTTCATCTTGATCAGGTCAACGACGCCTGTGAAGTTTTCCTCGGCGCCAATGGGAACAACGATGGGCACCGGGTTTGCTTTCAGACGCAGGCGCATCTGGTCGTAAACCTTGAAAAAATTGGCACCGGTGCGGTCCATCTTGTTGACAAAGGCCAAGCGGGGAACTTTGTATTTGTTTGCTTGACGCCAGACGGTTTCCGACTGGGGCTGCACACCACCCACCGCGCAATACACCATGCACGCACCGTCAAGCACGCGCATGGAGCGTTCGACCTCAATTGTGAAGTCCACGTGGCCCGGGGTGTCGATGATGTTGATCCGGTGGTCAGGCAGGGAGCGATCCATGCCCTTCCAAAAGCAGGTGGTCGCCGCCGAGGTAATGGTGATACCCCGCTCTTGCTCCTGCTCCATCCAGTCCATGGTGGCCGCACCGTCATGCACTTCGCCAATTTTGTGATTGACGCCGGTGTAAAACAGAATGCGCTCAGTCGTCGTGGTTTTGCCAGCGTCGATGTGCGCGGAGATACCGATATTTCGGTAGCGCTCGATCGGGGTAGTACGTGCCATGATGGAATCCAGAGTTGTTTTAGAAGCGGAAATGCGAGAACGCCTTGTTGGCTTCGGCCATACGGTGCACTTCGTCACGCTTCTTCATTGCGGAGCCGCGGCCTTCGGCGGCCTCAAGCAGTTCGTTCGCAAGGCGTTGCTGCATCGACTTCTCGTTGCGCTTCTTGGCGGCCTCGCGAATCCAGCGCATGGCCAGCGCCATGCGGCGGGAAGGCCGCACCTCGACAGGGACTTGATAGTTCGCACCGCCAACACGGCGGGACTTGACTTCGACCATCGGCCGGACATTCCCCATTGCTGCAGAGAAAACTTCCAGGGGATCTTTGCCCGATTTTTCTTGAATCGTGTCGAATGCACCATAAACGATGCGCTCTGCAACGGCTTTTTTGCCGGAGAGCATGACTACGTTCATAAACTTCGCAACATCAACACTGCCGAATTTCGGGTCCGGCAAAATTTCTCGCTTCTCTACTTCGCGACGACGAGGCATGATTTCTCCAATTCAGTTGGGCATTGCCCGAGCCCTAGATGGGCCGCTTACTCCGCACAGGCGGACGGAAATCGATTCTTAATGAAATCGACTTATTTTTTGGGGCGCTTGGCGCCGTATTTCGAGCGGGATTGCTTGCGATCCTTTACGGCCTGCAAGTCAAGGGAACCACGCACGATGTGATAGCGCACACCTGGCAAATCCTTCACACGCCCACCGCGCACGAGCACGACCGAGTGCTCCTGGAGATTGTGGCCTTCGCCACCAATGTAAGAAATGACTTCAAAACCATTGGTCAGCCGGATTTTTGCGACCTTCCGCAACGCGGAGTTAGGCTTTTTAGGCGTCGTGGTATAGACACGCGTACAAACACCGCGGCGCTGCGGGCAATTTTCCATCGCAGGGCTTTTGGATTTGATGCGCTCGCTCACACGCGGAGAGCGAACCAATTGATTGATCGTTGGCATGGATCTTCCTCACTCCTGCCGGAGTACGGTTACTAGAACAAAACAACATGACAAAAGCCCGACCATCAAGGGATGGCCGGGCTCGTTAGGGTAGCCTGACGATGTCCTACTTTCACACGCGAATGCGCACTATCATCGGCGCTGAACTGTTTCACGACCCTGTTCGGGATGGGAAGGGGTGGTTCCAGTTCGCCATGGTCATCAGGCATAACTTGTTGACGAAAACTCGTCCAATTCAAAAGCTGATCGATTACATCAATATGGTCAAAATTATAGGATCAAGCCGCACGGGCAATTAGTACTGGTTAGCTCAACACATTACTGCGCTTCCACACCCAGCCTATCAACGTTGTCGTCTTCAACGACCCTTTAGGGAGATCAAGTCTCCAGGGAGGCCTTATCTTGAGGCAAGTTTCCCGCTTATATGCTTTCAGCGGTTATCTTTTCCGAACTTAGCTACCCGGCGATGCCACTGGCGTGACAACCGGTACACCAGAGGTTCGTCCACTCCGGTCCTCTCGTACTAGGAGCAGCCCCTCTCAAGCCTCCAACGCCCACGGAAGATAGGGACCAAACTGTCTCACGACGTTTTAAACCCAGCTCACGTACCTCTTTAAATGGCGAACAGCCATACCCTTGGGACCGGCTACAGCCCCAGGATGAGATGAGCCGACATCGAGGTGCCAAACTCCGCCGTCGATGTGAACTCTTGGGCGGAATCAGCCTGTTATCCCCAGAGTACCTTTTATCCGTTGAGCGATGGCCCTTCCAT
>JBAUTC010000297.1:0-7537 GCA_049582025.1 Thiomonas sp. | reverse complement strand
GTATAGACGTCCGCTGCAGTCAGGCCGTAGGCGGCAAGCTTTTGCGGGTTGAGCCAGGCGCGCAGGGCGAAGTTCTTCGCGCCCAGCATCTCGGCGGTCTGCACGCCGTCAATGGACTGCAGCTTGGGCTGAACGGCGCGGGTGAGGTAGTCGGTGATCTGGTTGGGCTTGAGCACATCGCTGTAGAAGCCGATGTACATGGCGTCGATGGTCTGGCCGACGCTCACGGTCAGCACCGGTTTTTGCGCCGCCGGCGGCAACTGGTTGAGCACCGAGTTGACCTTGGCGGTGATCGCGGTGAGCGCCTTGTCGGGCGCGTAGTTCAGCCGCAGGTTGACGGTGATCGTGCTCATTCCCTGCACGCTGCTCGACGTCATGTAGTCGATGCCGTTGGCCTGGGCGATGGCGTTTTCCAGCGGCGTGGTGATGAAGCTCGCCACCAGATTCGCATCGGCGCCGGGATAGGCAGTGGAAATCGTGACCACGGCATTCTGCGTGTACGGATACTGCAGCACCGGCAACAGACCGACCGAGCGCAGACCGAGCACAAGGATCACCAGGCTGACCACAATGGCCAGCACCGGGCGATCAATAAAGATGTCTGTGAATTTCTTGTTCATCGCGGGCGGCCTGTTCAGGAGTTGGGCACTTGCGGATTGGGGCTGTTCGCAGGCTGCACGCTGTTGTTGATGAGAAGGGGCACACCATTGCGCAGCTTGAGCTGACCCGCCGTCACCACGGTCTCGCCCACCTTGATGCCGCTGAGAATCGCCACCTGATCGCCGCGGGTCAGGCCGGTAGTGACGAAGCGCTGCTCGGCCACCAGCTTGGGTTTGCCATCCGCACCCGTGCCCTCGTCTTTGACCAGATAAACCGTTGCGCCATACGGGTTGTAGGCCACGGCAGCGTTGGGCAGAGTGATGTAGCTGCGCTCATGGCCGTCGGACAGCCGCACAGTGGCGAACAATCCTGGCAGCAGTTCGCCCTTGGCGTTGGGCACGCGGGCGCGCACCGTGAGGTTGCGCGTGGTGGTGCTCACCTGCGGCTCCACCGCAATCACCTTGGCGGCGAAGGTCTTGCCCGGTGCGGCGTTGGTGGTGACTTCGGCGGTCATGCCCACATGCACCAGATCGATCTGGTTCTGCGGCACGGTGAAATCGATATCCATTGGATCGAGCGCCTGCAATGTGACCGCCGCCGTGCCCGGAGCGAGGTACTGCCCCAAGTTGATCTGGCGAATGCCCAGCACGCCCGCGAACGGCGCAGTGATGGTGGCCTGCGCCACAACCGCCTTCTGTGCGTTGATCTGCTCACCCAGCGCCTTGAGCTGCGATTGATAGCTGGTGACATTGGCGCGGTCGGTATCGACCACCGCTTGACTGATGGCCTGCACCTTGAGCTGTCCCTCGTCGCGTCGCAGGTTGATCTGCGCCAGACCGAGCTGGGCCTGCAACTGTCCCACCTGCGCCTGCAACTGCGCGAGCTGCGCGCGCTGGGGTGCGTCGCTGATCTGCGCCAGCGCCTGGCCCGCGCGCACCTTCTCACCCGAGCGGAAATGGATTGCGGTGACGATGCCCGCGACCTGCGTGGTCAGCGAAGCCTGCTGGCTGGCGCGCAGATTGCCCAGCGCCTCCACCGTAGGCTGCCAGTTCGACTCCTGCGCCACCATGGTCGACACGGTCTGCGGCGGGTTCTGCATGCCCTTGATCGCCTTGCCGATCATGGTGTTCTTGAAGTGCTGGAACCACACCACCCCGCCCACCAGAACGGCGGCGATGATGAGCATGATGATCATGCGCTTGGTTGTGCCTTTGGTCATCTGGTAACTCCGTGTTGTTGCTGTTCTGTCGTGATTCTGCAAGTCGATTCGGCCTGCTTATCTGGCTGCATCGGTGGTCTGCGCTGCGGGCGCGCCCACCACCCCGCCGCCCATGGCCTGATAGAGCGCAGCGCTGTCGCTCAGGCGCTGCGCCTGAGCGGAGATCAGGCCGATCCGGGTCTGCTGCGCCTGTTGCTGGGCAGTGAGCAGTTGCAGATAGCTGGCGGCTCCGAGCATGTATTGCTGATTGACGAGTTTGAGCGACTCTTGCGCCGAGGCATCGGCCGCAGCTTGCGCCTGCAGGGTCTGCGCGTCGTTGTCGAGCGCGCGCAGCGCATCGGCCACATTGCGCAGTGCTTGCAGCACCGTCTGCTGGTAGTTGGCCCCTGCGGCTTGCAGGCTGGCCTCTGCCGCGTTCGCCCCGGCCTTCAACCCGGCATTGAACAACGGCTGTGCAAGTTGCCCGGCCAGCGCCCACACGGTGGATCCAGGGCCAAACAGGGCACCCAAGGTGAGCGCCTGCGTGCCCAGGCTGGCGCTGAGATTGATCTGCGGATACAGGTTGGACACCGCCACGCCATACTGCGCAGTGGCCGCATGCAGCAGGGCCTGGCTGGCCTGGATGTCGGGACGCTGCTGCACAAGTGCGGAGGGCACGACCATCGGCAGGGCCTGAGGCAGGTTGAAGTCGGCCAGGGTGAAGCGTGGGACGTCGGTTGCGCCAGGCGCCTGTCCGAGCAGAACGGCGATGAGGTGGTCGGTCTGCTCCAGCTTATTGCGCAGCGGCGGAACGGTGGCACGGGTCTGCTCCACCTGGGTCTGCAGAGTCAGCACGTCGCTGCGCGCGGCTGCCCCCAGTTCGAAGCGCTTGCCTGCAATGTCGAGCTGGTTCTGCTGCGCCTTGAGAATGGCTTCGGTAGCGTCGATCTGAGCACTGAGCTGCGCTTGGGTGAACGCCGCAGTGACCACATTGGCCGCCAGGGTCAGTCGTGCGCCGTCGAGCTGGTACTGCTGGTAGTCGGCCTGCGCGGCCAGCGCTTCCAGCGCCCGGCGGTTGCCGCCAAACAGATCGAAGTTGTAGTTGACAGCAATACCCGCGTTATACAGATTGAAGATATTGGTGGCCTTGCTGCTCTGCCCGACAGACGCCGTATTGGTCTGGTTGCGGCTGGCACCCAGCTTGCCTTCGACCGTGGGATAGAGCGTGGACCCGGCCTGCGCCGCATAGGTTTGCTGCGCCTGCCGCAAAGTGGCCTCGGCGGCAGCCAGGGTCGGGCTGCTGCGCAAGGCCGTGTCGACCAGGCCATCGAGCTGCGTCGAGCCGTAGCTGCGCCACCAGTCGGGGGCAATACGCTCAACGGTGCCAAACCGCTGCGCGCCGCCCAAGGCCGTCGGAGCGGAGGCGGTCTGCGGCGGCAACGCCTGCCGGGTGTAGTGCTGCACATCAGGCGCTGCAGGGGTCTTGAAATTGGGGCCGACCGTGGCGCAGCCCGCGAGCAGTGCGGCTCCGAGGGCCATGCATAAAACGCGAGGGGTCGCGGGAAAATTCTGCATATAGCGCGTTCCTGTAGGACAGAGGGCGGCAAATGGACAACGCATCGCCCCTGAAAACACCCCGCACACGCGCCAGAATGGCGCGCTGACGGCAGTTCTGTAGGTCAGCTGATTCTAGGGAGGACCCCCAAACTCTGCCGCCACCGCTCCAGCAAGCAACGGGGGTGAAAGACCACAAATCGTAGGGGAACGACGAATGGCCGAGTTGCTTTACTATGCCAATGAATATCGCAAACACGCCAATCATGTCCTCTGCATCCCCCGTCGGCATCCCCACTGCCTGCAGCAAGGCCGAATTGCTACAGCGCATCAATAACCTGGGCGGCGCCGAGCTGATTGCCGTGAATGTGCGCAATCAGGTGGCCATGGACCCCGCCACGCACTGCCATGCACGAGGTACGCTGTTCTTGCTGACCGAAGGCTTAGTCGTGGTGGAAACCGCACAGGGGAGGCAATTGGCACCTGCGCAAACCATCAGTTGGATGCCGCCGGACGTGGAACATGCCGTGCAGTCCTACGGGCCGACTGCGGGCTATGGGGCGTTTCTGGCTCCGCAATTCTGCGGTGAGTTGCCGGCCGGACCGACCAGTTACCCGCTCAATCCACTCGCCGCACTCATTCTGCAAAAGGCGCTGAACTGGCCCCAGGACATCCCGCTGGACCTCAGCCGCACGCGCCTGCTGCTTGTACTGCTCGATGAGTTGCGGCAATCTCCGGCCCGCCCATTGCAGCTTCCCTGGCCGCAGGATGCGCGGCTGCTGGCCATTGCACGCGCGCTCCAGGACAACATTGCCAACACGCGCACCCTGGAGCAGTGGGCGCGCTGGGCAGACATCAGCGCCCGCTCGCTCAGCCGCAAGTTCGTGCTCGAAACCGGAATGAGCTTCGCGCAGTGGCGGCAATGGGCCCGGTTGACTCACGCACTGGAATGGCTGGCCACTGGTCGTGCCGTCAAGGACGTGGCGCTCTCCCTGGGCTACGACAGCGTGAGCGCCTTCATCAAAATCTTTCGGCAGACCCTGGGCACGACACCCGCCGCCTATTTCCAGACACAGCAGCGCAACCCAGCATCCACACAGCAAATAACCCCCATTTCGCCCATAGCTGCGTCGCCCGCGCTGCCGTAACAACAACGTGGTGCGCACACGGGTCTGAGCAAATGATCTTTGATACTCGCGCGGATCCGGGACTAGGCTTTGCACTAACGCACGCATCCCAATAAGGAGACTCCCCATGAAGTTCGAAACCTTGGCCGTCCACGGCGGCTACACCCCCGACCCAGTCACCCGGTCCGTTGCAGTGCCGATCTACCAGACCGTGTCGTATGCATTCGACGACACCCAGCATGGGGCCGACTTGTTCGACCTAAAGGTGGCGGGAAACATCTACACCCGCATCATGAACCCGACCAACGACGTGCTGGAAAAGCGCATCGCCGCTCTCGAAGGCGGCGTGGCCGCGCTGGCAGTGGCCTCGGGTATGGCAGCCATCACGGCGGCCATACAAACACTGGCCGAAGCGGGAGACAACATCGTGTCCAGCAGCCGCCTTTACGGCGGAACCTACAACCTGTTCGCGCACACCTTCCCGCGCCAGGGCCTAGAAGTGCGCTTTGCCGATCCGCGCGACCCCGAAAGCTTTGCCCGGCTGATCGACGCGAGGACCCGTGCGGTGTTCTGCGAGACCATCGGCAACCCGCTGGGCAATGTGACCGACATCGGCGCGCTGGCCACAGTGGCGCACGCCGCCGGCGTGCCGCTGATCGTGGACAACACCGTGCCTTCGCCCTACCTCTGCCGCCCTTTCGAACATGGCGCCGACATCGTGGTGCATTCGCTGACGAAATACCTGGGCGGCCACGGCAACAGCGTCGGCGGCGCGATTATCGATTCAGGCAGGTTCGACTGGACCGCGCACGCCGATCGCTTCAAGCTTCTGATCGAGCCGGACGTAAGCTATCACGGTGTGAGCTACACGCAGCAGTTCGGCGCGGCCGCCTTCGTGGCGCGCGCCCGCGTGGTGCCGCTGCGCAATATGGGAGCGGCGCTCTCGCCGCTGAATGCTTTTCTCATCCTGCAGGGCATCGAAACCCTGCCGTTGCGCATGGACCGCATCTGCACCAATGCCCTGCAGATCGCCGAGCATCTGCAAAAGCACCCGCGCGTGGCCTGGGTGCGCTATGCCGGGCTGGTCGACCACCCGGATCACGACGTCGCTCAACGTCTGATGCATGGGCGCGCCTCAGGCATTCTGAGCTTCGGGGTCAAGGGCGGCCGCGAAGCCGGTGCGCGTTTCCAGGACGGCCTCAAGCTTTTCACCCGCCTCGTCAACATCGGGGACTGCAAGTCGCTGGCCTGTCATCCGGCCACGACAACGCACCGCCAGCTCAACGCGCAGGAACTGGCCGCCGCCGGGGTAAGCGAAGACATGGTGCGGCTGTCCGTCGGCATCGAAAACCTGCACGACCTGATTGCCGATCTGGATCAGGCGCTGGAGGTAGGCGGCCGGTAAGCGCCCCTGTCATGCGACAGCTACGGCGGCAATTTTTGTGCGTCGCGATGTCGTCCAATTCGCCAAGTAACGCGTTACACACGCACAAATTCATTTTGGGAGCACGTCATGTCATCAATGCCGCCGCAAGGCCCCTCCACTTCAGGGAAAGGCGTCTGGATTGCGGTCTTCGTCATGGGTGCGGTCATCGTCGCCCTACTGGCCGCTGTGCTGTTCAAGCTGAATCATTCCGCGGCAGAACATCCTGCACTCAGTGCAACCGCAGCCTCTGCGACTGCACCGGTGCAAGTCGCCTCGGCCGCGCAGGCAAGAACCGCCGAGTCCGTGGAGAAACCCGCCCCAGCTCCGGTCCCGATGCAACAGCCCGCAGCAGTTGCACACCCGGCTCCCGCGCCACAGCCCCGCCCAGTAGCGCAAAACACCGCGGCGCCGGAGCAGTTTGCACCACAACAGTTCACGACACACCCCACTCCGGTGCAGCCCGCCCCACAGCAGCCTGTGTGCAGCAACTGCGGCACCGTGATTGCCGTGACTCCGCAGCAAGTGCAATCGCAGCAGACCAACCCCGTCGGGGTGATCGCAGGTGGAATTGTCGGCGGCTTGCTGGGCAACCAGATCGGTGGTGGTGATGGACGCAAGTTGGCCACAGTGGCCGGAGCGATCGGCGGCGGCCTTGCAGGAAATGAAATTGCCAAGCGGGTGGACGCGCAAACCGTCTACGACGTGCAGGTCCGCATGGAAGACGGCCAGGTGCGCACCATGCAGCTCAAGGTGGCACCGCCTGTGGGGCAGCGGGTGCAGATCGGCGCCGATGGCGGGCTCAATCCCATTCAATAATTTCGATACAAAATTTCACGGTGGAAACACCACCTGTTTACGGGGTGCTGCCACAATCGTTCAAGATGATTGACGCGAAAGATCCGCCGTTACAAAATCAGCTGAACTTTTCTGAATTTCACTGAACAGAACTGGTGCTACTGTGGTGTGAGTTCACGCTCAATCATGTGGCCCTCCAAGTTGCCCGGTAGTCTGCTCCACAGACTCTCCCCCCGATCCGGGCATTTCCAGCCAGGTGCGCAAAGCACCTGGCTTTTTTTTGCCCGTTTTACGCGAATGCCTCTTGCGCCAGCGCGCGGCGCAACTGCATGGCTTCGGCCAGATGCGGCAGTGCGATGGTTTGCGCCCCCGCCAGATCAGCAATAGTGCGCGACAGCCGCAGCACGCGGTAGGCGGCGCGGGACGACCAGCCCAGATGGGTAATGGCCTGAGCCAGAAAAGCGGTGCCCGCCGCATCGAGCGCGCAATGAAGATCGAGCGCCGCCCCCTGAAGCTGTGCATTGAGATTACCCTGCCGCGCCTGCTGAAGGGCCACCGCCGCGGCCACGCGTGCGGCGATCTGCGCGCTGGTTTCGCCCTGGGCCAGTTGCAGAAGGGTGTCCGGCGCGATGGCACCCACCACCACCTGAATATCGATCCGGTCGAGCAAGGGTCTGGAGATGCGGCCCTGATAGCGCGCGACCTGGTCGGGCGTACAGCGGCAAGCCCTTGTCGAATGGCCCAAATAGCCGCACGGGCAAGGATTCATCGCTGCGATGAGCTGGAACTGCGCCGGGAATTCCGCCTGCCGCGCAGCGCGCGAGATGTGAATCCGCC